>JAZFPW010000062.1:0-8843 GCA_036444815.1 Gammaproteobacteria bacterium | reverse complement strand
CCCCCGACGGCCACCGTAGCGTTGGGTACGGCGGTGACCGCGAGGGTAGGAGCTAGAACATCTCCGAACCGTCCGGCGTCGCTGCCTCGCGATCGTCGTAGCGATTCGGGATGAAATCGCCGGTGACCATATCCCGATAGGATAGTCCGGGCGGTACCATGGGATAGACCCCGGCCTCGGGATCGATAATGACCTCCAGAAACGCCGGGCCGTCGAAGGCTAGAAATTCCGCCAACACGGCAGGGACATCCTGTTTGCGATCGAGCCTCTTCGCGTACGGGAAGCCATCGGCCTGGGCGGCTCTGATGAAGTCCTTCTTACGCAGCGACTTGTTGCTACCGGACAGACGCCCCTTGAAGAACATCCGCTGCCACTGCATGACCATGCCGTCGCCGTAGTTGTTCAGGACGACGATCTTGATCGGCAGATTGTAGGTCGTAACCGTTTCGAGCTCGCCGATGTTCATGCGGATGCTGGCATCGCCGTCCAGGTCGATCACGAGTCGGCCGGGGCGTGCGAACTGGGCGCCGATCGCGGCCGGTAAGCCGAAACCCATCGTGCCCATGCTTCCCGACGTGAGCCAGAGTCTGGGCTCACGGAAGTCGAAGTATTGGGCTGCCCACATCTGGTGCTGCCCGACGCCGGTGGCGATGATCGCCTCGCCCTTCGTTATTCCATTAATCGTCTCGATGACGTAGTTGGGTTGGATTAATGAGCTGTCGCGATCGTAGTTCAGCGCGTAGGTCGATCTCAGCTCCTCCAGCTCCGCATGCCACGCGTCGAAGTCCGTAGTGATGCCGTTGCGACGTCCGTAAGCGTTCAGTGCAGCTAACGAGTCGGAGAGCGAACCCACATGAAACCAGTCCGCCGCTTTGACCTTCTGGATCTCTGACGGGTCGATATCGAAATGAATTACATGTCGGGCGTTGGCAGCGAAATTCGGTGGATCGCCGGCAACCCGATCGTCGAAGCGGGCGCCCATGCTGATCAGCACATCGCAGTCGTCTACCGCATAATTCGCATAGGCAGTGCCGTGCATGCCCAGCATGTGCAGGGCTAGCGGGTGAGTCGTATCGAAACTTCCCAAGCCCATTAGTGTGGTTACAACCGGGATATGGAAGCTCGACGCGAAGCTCCGCAACTCGTCGCTCGCATTGGCATTGATCACGCCGCCACCGGCGTAAATCAAAGGCCGCTCGCTTTCCCGGATCAACGCAAAGAATTGTTCGCAACGCGCATCATCCAATCGGTTCTGTTTGACCGCTTCCACGCGATGGTTATAGCCAGGCATAGGCAGTAAACCCTCGCCCTGGAAAATGCCTTCCCAGTTCTGTACGTCTTTGGGGACGTCCACGACGACCGGGCCCGGGCGGCCCGTGCGTGCAATCTCGAATGCAGACCGCAGCGTCGCTTCCAGTCGCTCGGGGTCGGTCACGAGGAAGACATGCTTGGCAACAGAGCCCATGACAGCGATCACCGGTGCTTCCTGAAAAGCATCCGTGCCTATCGCTGCCGTCGCGACTTGTCCACAGATCACGACGATCGGAATCGAGTCCGCCATCGAATCGCGAACGGGGGTCACACAGTTCGTCGCCCCGGGACCCGAGGTGACGATGGCGACGCCGACGCGGCCGGTCGCTCGGGCATAGCCCGAGGCCATGAATCCCGCGCCCTGTTCGTTGGCGGGGACGATCAACGGCATCGGTTCGACGCCGTTCTCAGCGTGGGTCTGGTTATAGCGGAATACCGCATCGTAAGTCGGCAGAATCGCGCCGCCGCTGTAGCCGAAGATCGTCTTAACACCTTCCGCGGCCAGCACCTGGACCATCATGTCGGCGCCGGTCATCACGGTGCCGGTCAGAGGGTGGGGGCGATCTAGTGTCGTCTGGCTCTGAATCTCCATGGCTCAACTCGATACGGCGTAGGTCGTCGTCTGTTTCCCGACCGCGGCTGTGGTGGTTTTCGGGAGTGTTGACGAAAAGTTTGTGCATTGCAATAGCCGTTGTTCTAGGCCAACATTGATCGGTTCAGGCCCCAGCCCGTAAGGTGAAACCCGGGCGGACAGAATGCGACATATCATTTCCATATTGCTGCAGAACGAAGCTGGTGCGTTGGCTCGCGTGGCGAACCTGTTCTCCACGCGTGGGTACAATATCGAGAGCCTCAATGTGGCGCCGACGAACAACGAACTGGTGTCCCGCCTGACTCTCGTGACCACCGGTTCCGATGCCGTGATCGACCAGATCTCAAAGCAACTCGCTAAACTCGTCGACGTCGTCAACATCGTTGATATGACCGACGGTGATCACATCGAGCGGGAAGTCGCACTGTTCAAACTGCAACTGCACGACGCCGGCCGGGATGAACTCTCGGGCCTGGTCAGTGACTTCGGCGCCCGGATCTTGGATGATCACGAGGGCCACTTTACCGTCGAGCTGATCGGTAGTAGTCACGATATCGATCGGTTCATGGCGAGCGTCGCCGAGCTCGCCGAGATCCCCACGGTGGTACGCAGCGGTGCGATGGCGGTCGCCAGGGGCGCGCCGATTCTAACCCCCACGTAGGACGTCCACCGCGTCCCGCCCGGACAACTCACATGGTTGCTGAATCAATATCACTCAGCGCGAAGAGGCTCGCCGAAGCGCGGCGAGTCGTCTTAAAGATCGGCTCCACACTGTTCGTGGATCAGGACAGCGGTACGCTCCATCGTTCGTGGCTCGAGGCGTTGTGCGCGGATGTGGCGGCGATGCATGCGGACGGGCAAGAAGTCATCATCGTCTCCTCAGGCGCCATCGCCCTGGGCGCGAGCGAGCTCGGGGCGGATGTCGGCAGAGCAAGGCTGGAGGAAAAGCAGGCGGCGGCCGCGGCCGGTCAGATCCAACTCGCCCACGCCTATCGGGAGATTCTGGGTGACCACGGTATCATCGCGGCCCAGGTGCTGCTGACGCTCGACGACAGTGAGAGTAAACGCCGCTACTATCTCAACGCCGCGAATACGCTGTCTACGCTACTCAAATGCCGCGCGGTACCCGTCGTCAATGAGAACGATACCGTCGCCACGCAGGAGATTCGTGACGGGGACAACGACCGGCTCGCCGCCCGGGTCGCGCAGATGGCAAGCGCGGATTGTCTGGTCCTGCTGTCCGATGTCGATGGGCTCTATACGTGCGATCCACGGACCGACTCCGACGCCCGGCATATTCCGGAGGTCACGGAGCTAACCGATGATCACTGGGACATGGCCGGTGGTCCGGGATCGAGCCATGGTTCCGGGGGCATGCGCACGAAGCTCGATGCGGCCCGTATCGCGATGGGCGCAGGCTGCCGGACGTTGATCGCGCAGGGCCAGGTCGCACGACCCCTGCAAGCGGTGCACGCGGGCGCCAGAGTGACCTGGTTTCTGCCTACCTCGACGCCGCGCGCCGCACGAAAACAGTGGATCGCCGGTACGCTTCAGCCCAAGGGCAGGATTACCATCGACGACGGCGCGAAGGTCGCACTGTCGGCCGGTAAGAGCCTGCTTCCCGTGGGCGTGACACAGGTTGACGGCGAGTTCGAGCGCGGTGACGCGGTCCGCGTGATCGATAGCGACGGACACGAGCTCGGTCGTGGGCTCATCGCTTACGGCGCGGCGGATGCCCGAGCTATCTCGGGTCAGCGCTCCGACGCGATCGCGACCATATTGGACTATCGCGGCCGGGATGAGATGATTCATCGGGACGATTTGGTGTTGACACACGCTGAGACAGGCTCATGACGACGCCGGAAAAACAACTGGCCGAGGCGACGAGCAGCGACAGTCTGCAGGCGCAAATGCGCCTGCTCGGCCGTGCGGCACGTCAGGCGGCCGAGCTCCTCGGACGTGCGAGTACGGACAGCAAGAACGCAGCGCTGCGGGCAGCGGCACAGGCCCTGCGCAGCTCGGTGGACGACATCCTGAAGGCCAACGAGATCGACGTCTCGAACGGTCGCGAGCGCAAGCTAACGGCGGCAATGCTGGACCGTCTGGCACTGACACCCGAGCGGATCGACGGTATTGCCGTTAGTCTGGACGAGATCGCCGATCTCGCGGATCCGGTCGGCGACGTCACGGCGGAGTGGCAGCGTCCGAACGGGCTGCTAATTCAGCGCGTGCGAGTGCCGTTGGGCGTCATCGGCATTATTTACGAGAGCCGCCCGAACGTGACGGCGGATGCCGGCGCGCTCTGCCTGAAGAGCGGCAATGCCGTGATATTAAGAGGGGGCACTGAGGCGGTCGCATCCAACACGGCGATACACGCGTGCCTCGTGCAGGGCCTGACGGCTGCGGGTCTGCCGGAGACGGCGATCCAGAGGGTCCCTACGCAGGACCGTGAAGCGGTGGGCATTCTACTCCGCGACATGGCCGAGTATGTGGACGTCGTCGTGCCCCGCGGCGGCAAGAACCTGATTGCCAGAGTTCAGGCGGACGCCCGCGTGCCGGTCATGGGCCATCTGGAGGGTCTCTGTCACACGTATATACACCGCGCCGCCGACGTAGACATGGCGTGCGAGGTTTCGGTCAACGCCAAGATGCGGCGCACGGGTATTTGCGGTGCGACCGAGACGATCCTCGTCGACGAAGCAGTCGCGGATACTCATCTAGGGCCGGTCGTTGCGAGCCTGATCGATGCGGGTTGCGAGGTGCGCGGCGACACGCGGACTCAGGCGACCGACTCTCGCGTGAAGCCTGCGGCCGACACGGACTGGGGCCAGGAATTTTTGGACGCGATCGTCGCCGTCCGTGTCGTGGACGGTTTAGACCAGGCGCTGGACTACATTCGCCGCTACGGTTCCGGTCATACGGATGCAATCATCACCGCGGACGCGGCGGCCGCAGAGCGTTTTCTGAACGAACTCGACAGCGCGATCGTCATGCACAATGCCTCGACTCAGTATGCGGACGGCGGCGAGTTTGGCATGGGCGCCGAGATCGGTATCGCCACGGGTCGCGTTCACGCTCGCGGGCCCGTGGGCGTCGAGCAGCTGACGAGCTACAAATACGTCGTCAGAGGGACCGGCCAGACGCGTCCCTGATCCTGACGGCTCCTTGAGAAAACTTTGGACGTGACCGCCGCGGATGTGATCGTTGCGCGGGCCAGATCGTCTAGTCTGCTGCGTTCCTATTCAGTATCCGACGGGAACGGCGAAACTTGAGGACGGTGGAACATTCAGCGAATGGAGCGTTGCCAGTCCGCAGCATTCCGGCGGTGGTCTATGTCATCGTTCTAACCCAATTCGCGATCCCCTTCATGTATTCGGGCGTCGCGCTGACGTTGCCGGCGATTGGACTTGAGCTGGCTGCGAGCGGCGTCGCGCTGGCGTTGATCGAGACCGTGTATCTGGGTGCCGGCGCGGCGTTCCTATTGCCGCTGGGCCGCGTCGCGGAGACCGCCGATAAGCGTACGCTGTTCAAGACCGGCCTCGTGGTCTACGCCGCTGCTACTTTCGCTATCGGGTTCTTACCCTCGATGACGACGATCATTGCTATGCGCTTCGTGCAGGGCGTCGCCTCGGCGTTTATCGGCGCGACGGCGATGGCGATACTCTTCGAGAACACCTCGGCGCAGACTCGGGGCAGGGCGATTGGGCTCTGCATGGGTGCGGTCTACGCGGGCCTGGCGGCGGGCCCATTCGTCGCCGGCCTGGTCACCACCCAGTTGGGCTGGCGCTGGGTCTATTACCTGACTGCCGTACCGTTGTTCGTGTCGTTCATCGCCGTGGAAGCGAAGCTCAGGCGCTGGCAGTTCTCGGCGCCGGAGCTCAATTGGCGTGCCAGCTCGTCCGTCATCGCGGCGGTCTTCCTGTTGATCTTCGGTTGCGCATTTCTCGGGCGTGGCGGCGTGGGTTACCTGTTGTTGGCGTTGGGTGCCGCCGCCTGTATCGCGTTCTTCGAAGCCGAGAAGCGTAGTGCCCGGCCGATGCTGGAACTGAACAGGATTCGCGAGAACAAGGAGTATGGGGGCGCATTACTCGGACTGTTCGTGATCTACGCCGGCGGATTCGGCATGATCTTCCTGTTCAGTATCTATCTGCAGTTGCTGATTGGACTCTCGCCGCAGGAAGCGGGACTTGTATTGATGAGTGCGCCCATCGTTATGGCGATCATCGCACCGATCGCAGGTCGCTTGGCGGATCGCTACTCACCGAAGGGGCTGGCGGCGCTGGGCGCACTTTGCGTCATGGCCAGCCTGCTGATGGCGACGACCGTCACGATGGGGACGGGGCTCCCGACTATCATCGGCATCCTCGTTGCTCAGGGAATCGGCTTCGGATTGTTCTCCGCCCCTAATATGTCGCTGATCCTGCATAGCGTCGAACAGGATCAACTCAGCATGGCGTCCGCTCTGTCCGCTAAGATGCGCTCGCTCGGCATGTTGGCAAGCATGACAATCGTCACGGTTTTCCTCTCCGTCTTCATGAGCAGTGGCCCCATCGCGGAGGGTGGCGACTATGTGCACGGCATGCTGTTCGGCTATCTCTCGGTCCTGGAGTTCTCATTCGTCGTGCATGCGGTCCTGGCTTGCCTCGCTGCCTGGCTCGTCGTCGGACGCTCCGGGGTGATGTCCTGGATGAAGGACGATCGGTGACCCGCGTACGGGAGAAATCGGGCGGAGACAGGTAGAATCTCAGGCGACGACGTTCCAGGGACGAGCTATGTCATTCACTGGTGGGACTTGCATGAAGACACGGATTCTGCCGCTGGCGATCGCGGTGGCTGCGGCGTCTGTCAGCCACGCTGCGCTGGCGTCGTTCGATCGATTGTCTCCCGACGTGTTGGACGTCGTGCCGCCGTCAGACCGCGTCAGCGGCGCACCCGGCGAGATGGCGGTCCGGCAGGCCTCGTGCAGGACTTTTCCCGCTGGTGAGGTTCGGCGCCGTATCGTCGACGTGGCCATTCAGGAATGGGGCTTCTTCGGCTTTCGTATCGTCGACCAGACGAGCGCGGCTGCGGTCGCTACCGGGGCGCGACCCAGCTTTCGCCGTACCCCGCGGCTCGGACCGGCGGAAGCGGCGCGTGTCGCCGACTCCATCGCCGGCTACTGGACCGTCACGCCGGATGGCGACTGGATCCTCGATAGACAGAACAGGGCGTGGAACGGGCCCAGCGGCGTCGCCGCGCGCTGGCGAGATCCCTGGTCGGCTGCATTCGTGTCGTGGGTGATGTGCGAGGGCGGCCTCGCCGACTCGACCCAGTTCCGGCGCGCGATCGCTCACCATGTCTATATCGACCAGGCCATTCGCGCTCGCGACGACGGTGAGCCGCGGACCGCATTCGCGGCCTACGATGTCGGCGAAGCGGACATTCAGCCCGGCGATCTCCTCTGCTCCGCGCGACGGGCGGCCTATCGCACCGTCGACGAACGGCGGCGTCATCTAGGGGCTAGCGTCCGAACCCATTGCGATATCGTAGTGCAGGTGGACGAGGCGAACGAACGCATCCTCGCCATCGGCGGTAACGTGCGTGGCTCGGTGCGCTTGAAGCTTCTTCCGGCAGTCCGTTTCCCCGGACAGGCGCTGCGGCCGATGGATCAGTCCATGATTCCGGGCGGGCGTACGGTGTTCGCGCATCTGAAACTGCGGGCCGACCCCATCGAGGCGGACGCGCTGGACAACAGCCCGACGATCAAGGCGCTCGGCGAGCGAGACACCGCATCAGGCTCGTGGCAGCGGACGAGTTCAAACGCCCCACGGCGTGATAGCGGACTTGAGTTGAGCGTAGCCCTCCAAGAACCCGGGACGCTCGCCGGCATACACTTCGTCGAAGGTTTCTACGGCCTGGTCGAGCCAGCCGTGAAGTAGCTGATTATCCGGATTTGCCTCCCGATAAGCGTTGCGTATCAGGACGAAGTGAATGCGCGGATCGTAGGGACGCTTCTTGCCGCCCATCGACTCGTCGCCATCGAGCAATCGCAGCAGCATCGCGTCGGCCGAACCTAGAGTCTGCTCGTAGATCGGTGGGCCCGCCATGCGGTACATGACCGAGGTCATGTCGCGGCCATTTCCCGTCGTATAGCCCATCTCGTCCCAAAGGTCGTTCATCTTGGCGGCGGCGCCGAGGTGATCGATGATCCGCTGCCCGTACGCACGCAGTGGATCGGACACGTCCGCGAGCAGATCGGTGAGGCGGTCACCATCGAGATCGGTTGCCAGGATAATCGTGTCCTGCTTCTGAATGAGATCCCACAGGAGCAACCCGTAGTTGGTATCGGCGATGTGCTGCTCGATTTGCCCGCTCCAGTTCTCCATCCCGTCTTTGAAGTCCGCGGGCAGGAGCGCGATGATGCGGTCAACGAGTTCGCGGTGTTCGACATAGCCGTCCACGGCATACTTTCGGCCGACTTTGAACTTCGTCCCCTGCAGCATCCACGATAGGATCCCGGCGTTGATTCCATCCTCCATTGCCTGAGTCGGCTTGAAGGCGACACGGCCGAGTTGACCGGTCTCGTGCACCAGCTTGAGAAACCGACGGTTGGCATACGCCATCTGAACGCCCGGTGTGTTCATCTCAGAATGAACGATGCCGGTTTCCGCATCGACGTCGAAGACTGCTCTATCCTGAGAGTACGGGAGGGCGGGCATACACCGGACGACGGTGATCGGACCGTAGGGACGAATGTTGCAGTACACGCCGGCCTGAGTTCGCAGTGGCGCGTTGCCCGACTTGCCCATCACGACGACTTTCTTACCGCTACTATCGTTGACGTAGGCATCGCCGGCAGTCGACCACTTGATCGATGTGCAGGGCATGTTGCCGAACCAACTCAAGGGCTCGAGCTTCAGGTCGTGTCGATACTGTGCCCACATCGGCACCGCGTAGAACG
>JAZFPW010000061.1:0-2620 GCA_036444815.1 Gammaproteobacteria bacterium | reverse complement strand
ATATGGATGAGACTGACTCTGTGGACAAGGACGCTAGAGACCATGGCGCCACAAGCAAAATAGAAGTTATTAGAACGAAGGCCATGGTAGAGGAGATCGTTGACGACACTACAGCGCGTCATCGCATCCAGGTCAAAACAGCCCGTGTCAATTGGGTGCAGCGTCTATTAAATTGGTTTTAGAAGGAGCTAGATCCTATTCAGCGGTCCTCACTCCCCGCCTGTTCAGGATCACCCCCAAGCTCGGCGTAAAACCCGGGTTTTTTTATTGTCTACAACTCAGTTCTTAGGTTCATAGGCCGTCAGGCCTTCGAGGGTTGAGAGGTCCTCGGATCGCCCCCTGAATCTGCTCACATACCTCCTCTACACTGGGCGTCCACGCTCAAAACCTAGGCATCTTGCCGACGCCTGTGGGTCGTGGCTTGCGAACAGCGCCCCAAGTCGCGACCATGGTCCGATCGCAGTCCGCGAGAGCGCCATGATTAGAATAAGCGTCGCCTGTCTTACGGTATCCGTTGCACTTTTCTGGGTACCGGCGGGAAGCGTAGACGCCCAGGAACCTTCCGAGGCCCAACCGGCGGATGTCGCCTTCGAAGCCGGAGACTGGGCCTTAGCCATCGAGGCGTATCGTGAGCTTCTGGTGACAGACCCGGACAATGGCATCACGTGGCTGCGAATCGCTCAGGCGCAACGGGGGCTGCGGCAACACGAACGGGCTTTGGAGACCCTTGAGCGCGCGAGGGACGCTGAAGCACCCGCAGCCATGATCGATCTGGAGCGCGCAAGGAATCTCGCCTCTGTTGGTCAGTCCGCGCTCGCGCTCGGCGCGCTGGAAGCTGCTGACCATCTTGGGCTCAGGGCGCTCTCGTCGCTAGACGAGGCGGAGGAGTTCGCGTCGCTGCGAACCGACGCTCGCTTTGAACGCGTCTACCGGGGCGTGCGAAATAGGATCTATCCGTGTGAAGGACTTCCGACGTCCAGCGCTTTCGATTTCTGGCTCGGTGACTGGGATGTCCGGCTCGCAGATGGCACATTGGTCGGGCACAGCACGATTAGCAAAGAAGATGGCGGGTGCTCGATCGTCGAAACGTGGGATGGCGCCGGCGGATCCTCGGGCACGAGCATCAACTATTTTCTACCGAGCCGAAAACAGTGGCGGCAGGTCTGGGTCGGATCGGGGGGCACGCTGATCGATATGGTCGGTAGTCCGGTGGCTGACGGTATGCGACTAGAGGGCACCATCGAGTATGCGGGCCAGGATCGGGTCCTGGCATTTCGAGGCACCTGGACGACCGTAGCGGACGGTCGCGTCAGACAGCACCTCGAAGAGTTCAATCTAGTCGCCCAGGGTTGGGATACATGGTTCGACGGCTATTACCGCTTGCGGGCACAGCCGTAGGGTAGAATATTCCCCGATGATCCCGAGTGCCGATAAGCTGCAGTTCTCCCGAAATCCACTGGTGCAGGTAGCGGCCATTATCGCGGCGGCCTTGGTGACAGTCGGTGCAGTGCTACTGGGTGCCGTGGTCTTGTCCTTCTTCGTCGGGTTCGCCATTTTGGTCTGGCTCGTACTGACTATTCGCTTTTGGTGGCTGCGTCGACGAATGCGCTGGAGCGAAACCGGCCACGGCACGCGACGCGGCGAGATTGAAGGCGTGGAGTACACTGTCGTCGAGGAACGGTCCGTAGAACAACACCGTCATCGAGACTCAGAATAGTGGCACGCAGAAGAAAGCGGCGACCGACACCTCCGGAGCTGGATCACCGTGGGCTCAAGCTCATACCGATCGCGGGATTTATCGTCGTTTGTCTGGGGCTCGCCTGGTTTTTCGAATCCCAGGCGACCACTACCCTGATCTTCGTTCGCCACACCGACACGGTCACGGCGCTGTTTGAAACAAGTGATCCGCCCTTGAGCGAGTCGGGATTCGAACGTGCTGAGCTACTGGCCGACGTGCTTGAGGACATCGATGTCATCGCCGGGGTCGACGCGATCTATGCCAGCCCCTCTCAACGAACCCAGCAGACCGCGGCCGATCTTGCGGGGAGGCTGGGTTTGGAAATCCAGCTCGCAGACCCCTACGACGTCGAACCGTTTATGGCGCGGGTATTAAGAGAACACAAAGGCGAGATCGTACTCGTCGTCACGCACGGTGACATACTCGCTCCGCTCGTGGAGGAGCTGCACGGTAGTAAGAACCTTCCACCTATTCAGGACGACGATTACGGCAATCTCTATATCGTTACCATTCCGTGGTTCGGTAAAGTCAAGACGCTACGGTTGCGTTACGATCTGTTGTTTCCACCGAGCAAGAGTACGTATTCGGGCAATCGGTTGAATCAGCTATAGTGGCGCCGCCAGCGGATTGCTCTTCAACACGCCTTCATCAGTCAGATCGGGATAAGGTTCCCCACGTGCGCGGCAGCGTTCGGCGATCTCCGGATAAGACCACTGAAATAAAGTCGTAGCGAACTCGTCGCGGCTGAGCCGCGATTGCTCATACAGTCCGGCGGCCCGCCGTTGGCGCTGAGCCTCGTAGAGAATGATCGCGGCCGCGACGGAGACGTTCAGTGACGCCACCATACCCTCCAACGGCAGCGCGATCGTTTCATCGGCCGCG
>JAZFPW010000060.1:0-2194 GCA_036444815.1 Gammaproteobacteria bacterium | reverse complement strand
ATTGACGCCCGGTATGATAATGCCGCCGCAGGGGTGCGCGAATCTCTGGTATTTGGCACACCTGAAGGCGGCGAACCTCATCTCCCGAATGTCGGCTTCGGGTCAAAACCGGAAGTCCAGCGTGGACCTCGGAATGTCCGTTGTTGGGGGTAAAGCGGAAGTCGATTTCGGGCGACTGGAGGTCTGCTTGTAGCCAACACCGGTCTTTAGCGGGAGTTCGACCAAGGACCGACAATAGACTACACAAGAGGGCACTCGATCATTCGGGAATTCCTGCCAGACGCAGCCCCTCGACATAGCGGCCAAGAAACTCTGATGAGGGTATCGGCACGTTGTTCTGTGCCCATCTCAATGTAATCTCAGGCTGCAACTTCACCAGTCGAGCGGCAGTGGCTTGCGCCTCTTCGAGAGCGTCGAGTTGACCACAACTGGCCGCGAGAACGCGATGTGCACCAGTCGCGTCCGAACGCTGACGGATGCCTGTTCTCGCATGCGCGGCAGCAGCTTCATAATCACCGGCAGCAAAGCAGGCGACGCCCCTTATGGTCGGGTAATGAATGTTGATTACGTCGCGCGGACTGAGTCGCTCTGCCAGGTCAACTTCCTTCAGCGCCTTCTGTGCCTCTCCAGCCCAACTCAGGACCAAACCGTAAAATCCGTGCGCCAGCGCAAAGTTGGGGTTGAGCGTGAGTGCTTGTTCCATTTCGGCGAAGGCATCCTCGCTGTTCCGGCGATAGCCATAGGCAAAGCCCAGGGCAAGGTGGCCCCAGGGATCGTTAGCGTCCAACTTCACTGCGAGCTTGGCCTCTTCGAACGCCTGATCGGCGGAGTCGTCGTCTGGCCCATCCCGTCCAAACCATGCATTCACAATGAGGCCCAGGGCCAGAATACTGTGCGCCCGCGCATAGTTGGGGTCGATCTCAATCGCTTTGCACAACAATGTCTCGGCAGGCCCATAGTCATTGCCCGACCACGTCCAGATCAGCGGCATGGCCCTGGCGACGTAACCCCAGGCATCGAGGTTCTCCGGGCGTTGGCGCTGCGAGCGCTCGGCCTCGGCCACCATCAGGCTCGGCTCCAGCGCACCGACGATTTGTCGTGTGATCTCGTCCTGGAGCTCGAAAATATCATCGAGCATCCGGTCATAGCGTTCCGCCCAAATGTGAGTGCCGGCGTCGCCTTCGATGAGCTGGGCGGTCACCCGTATCCGGTTGCCGGCGCGCCGAACGCTTCCCTCCAGAATGTATCGAACGCCCAAATCGTGGGCGACGTCCGAAATCGCGATCGATTGGCCCTTGTAAATGAACGACGAATTGCGAGCGATGACGAAAAAACCTCTCAAACGCGACAGTTCAGTGATGATGTCTTCTGAAATGCCATCGGCAAAAAACTCCTGCTCGGGATCGCCCGACATGTTCTCGAACGGGAGCACGGCGATGGAGGGCTTGTCGGGGAGTGTCAGCGCCTCTGCAACGGGTTTCGGATCGGCGACCGCTTCCGACTTAATCTGCGCCCGGAAGACGCGTACCGGTCGCGCCAGGTTCTTGACTGTCTGCTCGCCGAGATCGTCGAACCATGCATCGAGCTTGCCGGTGACCTGATCGAACACGCTGCCGGAGACATAGACCCCGCCCGGCTCGCACAGCCCCTCCAGTCTGGCCGCGACGTTCACGCCGTCTCCGTGAATATCGTCGCCCTCGATGATCACGTCGCCCAAGTTGATGCCGACGCGGAACTCCATGCGGCGGTCCTCAGCCAAATCGGCGTTGCGCCGGGCCATCACCCCCTGGATGTCGAGGGCGTTGCGGACGGCGTCCACGGCGCTCGGGAATTCGACCAGTAGGCCGTCGCCAACCGTCTTGACGATGCGCCCCCCGTCGGCGGCAATTCGGGGATAAATCAGATCGGCGCGGAGCGCCTTGAGACGCTCAAGCGTGCCTGCCTCGTCCTTCTCCATCAGCCGGGAATACGCGACCACGTCAGCGACGAGGATAGCGGCGAGGCGACGTTGGACACGTTTTTCGGCCATGCCGTGCGACAGCTTTCAAGGAACTCAGTGCCCGAGATTGTAATGGGGGCACGAGGACGAGTCTATCGGGCCCGAATGTCTCAGTTGGGTCATAAATCCCCTTTCAGCGCCTTGGCCAGTCACGACCGTTATACCCCCTAAAGCCGCCGTAAAAGTGGGTGTAGA
>JAZFPW010000059.1:0-10619 GCA_036444815.1 Gammaproteobacteria bacterium | reverse complement strand
TCGTCGAACGCTTCACGCGGGTCGCCGGCGACACGCTCCTGTACGAGGCCACGATCACGGATTCGACGACCTGGGAGGAGCCTTGGACCGTGGAGATTCCCTGGCCCATGATGGAGCCGCCGGGCCTGTTCGAGTTCGCCTGCCATGAGCAGAACTATGGAATCATCAATGTCCTCAGAGGCGCGAGAGTTCGTGCAACGGAATACGAAGCTGCGCCGGAACGATGAGGGCGTAACCTTTAGGTTTTGACGTCGTACACTCCCGACTCCCGCGATAGCGTCTGGCGACGTTGGGTGCACCGCCCGCAGTCCGTGCCGTTCAGAAAGGTGCTCTATCAGATTCATCTGTGGCTCGGGATCGCCACCGGTCTTTACATTTGCATGATCAGCATCACGGGCAGCGCCGTGGTCTTTCGTGGGCAGTTCGCCGTGACTCACTGGGCGATTGCGGGCCAATCCGGGATCCGCGTCATGGAATGGTTTGTCGACCTGCATGCGAACCTGTTGGCCGGACAACTCGGGCGAGAGATCAATGGTGTCGCCGCATTTCTTGTCACGGTTCTCGTACTGACGGGGCTGGTGATCTGGTGGCCGGGGCGCAGGCGCTGGCGCCGGAGCCGGAGCCTGATCGTCGTCCGTCCCACGAGGACTCGCCGCTTCTCCTGGCATTTCCACAGCGCGATCGGCTTCTGGAGTATCGTGCTGCTGTTCGGATGGGCGTTCACCGGCTTTTACTTCGCGTTCCCGGAGCCGTTCGAGTGGGCGTTCACTTATTTCGACTCGGACCCGTCCGATTTCGAGCGCCCGGGTGAGGGGATCTTGCTGACCTTGATACGCTGGCACTTCGGTCGTTTCGGTGGACTATCGGTGCGGATCCTATGGGTCATACTCGGTCTGCTGCCGGCGGTCCTGTTCATCACCGGCTTTATCGTTTGGTGGAAGCGCGTGGTTGTTCGCGCCGAGTCAAATAGCAGGGCGAATTAGTTTAAGGAGGGGAGTATCGTTATTAGCGGTTGATTTTAATAAACTCAGACAAGATTTCGCGATAACAAACACAATGGAGACACGCGATGAGTATCAATCGGGGTACGCTCTCTACAGGGGCAGTAGCTGACCTTTTTGTCCTGACTGTCGTATTGCTATTGCCTTGTTCGGCTAATGCGCAGACGCGAGAGTCCGGCCCATGGTGGCCATCGCCGCACGGGCCCATGGATCAGGCGGGGGCGTCGAACTATGTGACACCTCAGAAGATCCTCGAGGCGCTGCAGATACCGCAGTCTGGCCAGACGTACGAATTGGGGCACCTGTATGAGGCGAGCATGCCGCAATACACTTCGCGGCCTTACTATCTAAACGTCGTGCCGGCCGCGCCTGCGACCAGCGAGGGAAGGAACACCGTTCACGGAGACTATTTCACCGGCTACATCGGCCAGATGGGGACGCAGTTCGACGCCCTATCTCACCAGGGCCGGACCGTGGAGATGGCGGATGGCTCGTTCGAATCAGTCTTCTACAACGGCTTCACAGAAGAGGAACTGACTGGAGGGAATCGGGGGCAGGGGGGCGTGGAAGCGCTTGGTGTCGAGCACATGAAACCCTTTATCACCCGCGGGATTCTCGTCGATATTGCGGCTTACAAGGGTCTGGGCACGCTCGGTCCTCGGTATGAAGTGACGATGGAGGATGTGCGCGGTGCGCTGGGAAGACAGGGCATGAGCGAAGACACTATCGAGCAGGGCGACGCGGTGCTTTTCCATTATGGATGGTCCGTGAACTGGACGAATCCCTCCAAATACAATGATAGCCGCTTCGGTGTCGGCGAGAATGAGGGATCGCCGGGTATTGGCAGTGAGGTCGCCCGCTGGCTCGCGACACGCAAGGTGTCGATAGTCGGCGCCGATTCCTGTTGTGTGCAGATTATGCCGCCCACCGGCGCGGACAATGTACACCACATTCTGTTTTTTTCGGAAGGTATTCCGCTTCTGGAGAACATGGAATTGAAGGAAGTGGCGAGTGATCAGGTTTATGAATTTCTTTTTCTCAATCTGACCCTGCCAATCAAGGGGGCGACTGGTTCGCCCGTTCGTCCGATCGCAGTTCGATGAAACCGAACTCTATTCAGAAGTTCGTGCCTGTAACGGTCGTATTTCTCGCCCTCGTGACAGAGGGAGTTAACGCTGATGACATAGCAATCATCAATGCACGTATCGTCACGATGGACGATGCTAATCCGACTGCGAGTACGTTGATGATCAGCGGTAATCGCATCGTCTCTGTAGACTCGAGCGGAATGGAAGCAGTTGACGATCAAGGCGATCTCACGGTGATAGACGCGGGAGGGGCCGTTGTCATTCCAGGTATCATCGACCAGCATCTGCACTGGAACAGAAGCGCTATCACGTGGGGGTACGCTCTGCACCGCGGCGAAAACGCATTCACGCTTCGGGATCTCGAAGATGCGATAAAGACACGCGCGGCGGACGTACCGCTCGGTGAATGGATCACGTTGATCGGACGCCACAATCACCGGCAATTCCTCGAGGACCCGGAAGATCCGTATTCGGGAAGGTATCCGACCAGTCAAGAGCTCGACGCATGGGCTCCCGATCACAAGGTCTTATTCTCGCAAAGGTTCACGCCGACTCCGGCGGGGTCGGCGCCGGACGATTTCAATCGGGCCCGATTCACTGGCCCCGGGCAGATGAATAGCCACGCCATAGCGTTCTTCCATGCGCTGGCGCCAGCCATGCCGTTCGTCGCTACTATTCCCGCTGACGGAGCGTTGAATGACGATCTGAGCCAACAAGTCTACGAGTGGACTAGGGCGAACAATACGCTGGAGGCTCAGGTGAGGAGCACGATCGACCTCACACGTTGGTCTCATAGCGTCGGTCTAGTGGGAGTCGGTGACGCCGGCGGTATCGGATTCCGGCAATCGCAAGATTTCTTGCCACTGATGGAAGCTGCCCGCCGTGGCGAACTCACGGTTCGAAATCGATATCAAATTCGAGCGGCTGGCGCCCCTGGCGTAGCTGAGCAGGTCGGAGTGGACGCCCTCCGTAATGTTCTCAGCGCCGCACCACTCGCAGAATCCCGAGTTTGTGTGGGCCCCCCAGAACTTCCCGGAGAGGGTTTCCATATGAGTAGGATTGGCGGCCCATTCTTCAAGAATATGGGCCTCGGAGAATCTATTGCCCCGCCAACGGTCGAGGATATCGCAGAGGCGACAGTCTTCGTCCTTCGCCGGCCAGACTGGTCTTTTCACCAGCACGCTGAGGCCGGACAAATCGCCAACATTATTGAAGGGTTTGCAGTCGCGGTCGCCGAGGAGGATCCATGCCGACTCGGTACATTCGCAGAGAGACACAATTCTATGGAGCACTTGAATGATGCCACGTCAGAGAATCTGTCTGCCATGGCCGATCTTGGCGTAGGAGCTGGAGTGCAGGCCGTCCGATTTCTTTTTCCAGATTGGCAGTTCTCTGGCCCACCGTATAGAGCTGCATTGGACACGCCGAATCTTAATGTCGGCTTTGGAGCGGATGGAATGTTTGCCGGGCACGGTAATCCCTGGACGACTTTGCAGTTCATGGTGACCGGGGAAACTTTTAATGGAGAAGATATTCTTGCTAACGACCCGCTCGGGCGCGGACCGCAGCAGATTACGCTAATGGAAGGTCTGCGCGGTTACACTAAAGGTGCAGCCTGGTTTACCAGAGAAGAGCATGAACGTGGCCAATTGAAGGAGGGGTTCCTGGCAGACGTGGTCGTTCTAGACCAGGACCCATTTGGTGTTGACGTTCATATGATCCGGGGGACACGAGCCGCGCTTACGATCGTAGATGGTAAGATCGTCTATTCTGACGGATCACTTTGATGCAAACGATAATCGTCGTCGGACCGGAGCGATCCCTTACGCGCCTGGGGGAGAATAATCCGCTGAACCCTCGGCAACCGGTGCGACGTCTGCCACTGCAGCTGGATTAGCATGAAGGATGCGCGCCATAGGAGAGATGTCATGACGAATCGAATTGTCGTTTTTCTAAGCATGCTGGTTCTACCGGCCGGACTGGTGATGGCGCAAGATGCTCGCAGCGTCTTGCAGGCCGCATCACGAACGATGGGCGCCGACGACATGGAGACGATCCAGTTCTCCGGTACCGGCTGGTTCGCGAACGTCGGCCAGAGTTATGGCCTAGGCGAAGATTGGCCGCGATACGAAGTGACGGACTACACGCGGATCATCGACTACGATTCCGGTTATTCTCGCGAAGACCTCACGAGGCAGCGGGGCAGCTATCCGGCCCGAGGTGGTGGCAGGCCATTCCAGGGGGCGCAGACGATCACAGAAATCGTGAACGGTGACTACGCCTGGAACCTGGTGGGTGACCGGCCGGTTCCGCAAGCACGGCCTTACCTCGACGGCGTGCCGGTCGCAGATTTCCGCAAACTCGACATCCTGCTGACGCCCCATGGCTTCCTGAAGGCAGCGTTGGAGAGTGACGCCGAGGCGCTGTCAGTGACGATCGCCGGAGCGTCGAACGGGGGTCTGACGCAAGACGGCAGACAGGCGACCATCGTCTCATTCCAGGCGCACGGGAAATACCGCGTCAACGGGACGATCAACGACCAGAATCTAGTAGAGCTCGTGACGACCTGGTACCCCAACCCGGTGTACGGCGACATGCTTTTCGAGATGCGCTACACGCAATACCAGGACTTCGGCGGCGTCATGTTTCCGACCGTCGTGCACGAGCACCAGGGCGACCCGGTCTTGAACCCGGCGCATAACTCGATGGAGATCAGAGTGACCGACGTCCAGGTGAACAACGCCGTCGTCGAGATGGCGGTACCCGCCGCCGTCCGACAAGCCGTCGTGCCGCCCGTCAACGTGGAATCCGAGCGGCTTGCGGCAGGCGTCTGGAGACTCTCCGGCGGTTCTCATCATAGCGTCGTCGTCGAATTCAGCGACTTCGTTGCGGTCATCGAGGCGCCGCTGAACGAAACGCGGTCGCTAGCGGTCATCGACGAGACCGGCAGACTGATACCTGGCAAGCCCATTCGCTATGTCGTCAATACGCACCACCACTTCGATCACTCGGGAGGGTTGAGAACTTACCTCGCCCAGGGCACCACGGTCGTGACGCACCAGGGGAATCGGGACTTCTACCAGGACGTCATGTTCCACCCGGCGCCCCGGACGCTCTCGCCCGACCGGCTGGATAGGTTCTACCCGATGTTCACGGCGAGTCGCCGACCGGCGCCGATCGAGGCCGTGAACCAGAAATATGTCGTCAGTGACGGCGAGCGGACACTGGAGATTCACCCGGTCCAGGGGCTGGGTCATGCCCAAAATATGGTTATGGCCTATCTGCCGGGGGAGAAAATACTCGTGAACGCCGACCTCTATACTCCGCCGGCGCCGGGCGCACAGGGCTCATCGGCTCCGACGCCGAACATGCTGAGTTTGTATCGAAATATGCAGCGGCTGAAACTCGATGTCGTCCAGCATGTGCCTCTCCACGGCGGCGTCGGGACGAACGAGCAGTTCATGCGACTGATCGACGAGGCGGGTTAGCCGGCGCATCGCGGGCCGGACGAATCGACGGGGAACAGCCTCAGCGCGGCGACGGCAGCATGGTCCGTAGCGACGGCCTGGCGTCACGGTTCCGGATAGGCGAGGACGAAGTTCTCCCGATTGGGCATCTCGACGTCCGGTAATGTGTCCGCATCCATGACCTGGTCATCGTCGATGATGCCGTTCAGATACAGCAGGTAGGCGGTGAGCGCATAGGTCTCATCGTCGGTCAGCGTCTGTGGCTGCAGATAGGGCATAGCCCGACGGATGTAGTCGAAGATTGTCGTTGCGTAGGGCCAGTAACTCCCGACGGTCTTGGTCGGAGCCGGCCCGCCGATCGTCCCGTGCCCGCCGACGAGGCGGTCGTTCAGGAGTCCTTCGCCCTCCTGGCCGTGACAGACCAGGCAGTTGAGCGTGTACAGGGGCGCTCCCTCGATCGCCGTACCGGAACCCGCCGGTAGTCCGGTCCCATCCGCTGCGACGCTGATGTCCCAGGCGGCGATCAGTTCGGCGCTTGGCGTCTCGCCGAGATCGGGGCCTTCCTGCGCGGAGGCCGTGGCGAGCAGCATCACGGTTACCGCGACGAGTCCAACTCTAGACGTAGACATTGGTGACTTCGCCGTCGGCTCCGATGTGCCAGGCCTGGACGGCGTTATTGTGGTACGACACGTGGGCGCCTTTCTCGGCCAAGAACTCGTCGCGAGACGGCTGAACTTCACCGGTCTCGTCGATCGCCCGGCTCACGAGGACGGCCGGCCCGCCATCGCGGCGCCACGCCATACGAAAACGCGTCAACGCCTTGGAGAGGACGGGCTCGGACAGTGCGGCCTCGGCCCAGGTCTGGCCGCCGTCGGCCGAGACCTCCACGGCTCTGATCTTGCCCGCGGCTGACCACGCGACGCCCGAGACCTCATAGAGCCCGGGGCCGTCCAGCGTCAAGCTCGGCGACGGCGACGTGATGACGGACTTCACGCGCATCGGGTACGAGAACAACAGCGATTGACCGCTGGGGAGCAGGTCGGTGTATTTGGATGTTTCGTCTCTCGTCATGATAGGCTCGGCGGTGACCTTGAGCCGCCGTAGCCATTTCACGCTGATATTGCCCTCGTAGCCGGGCAGGAACAGGCGTACCGGATAACCGTTCGCCGGCCGCAGCCGCTCGCCATTCTGATAGAGCGCGATCAGTGCGTCGTCCAGCGCCTTAGCCATCGGCACGCTGCGCGACATGCCTGCGGCGTCCGTGCCTTCCGCAAGGATCCATCGACCGTCTGGCGCGACGCCCGCTTCGTCCAGGAGTATCGACAACGGGACACCGGTCCATTCGCTGCACGACACCATGCCGTGGATGTCGCCACAGCTGCCCGAAGGCGGTGCCGCACTCAGATTCGCACGGCTGTTTCCGGAGCACTCGAGAAATTGAATCCGCGTCTCCATCGGGTAGCGATGCAGCGCTTCCATGTCGAAGATCAGCGGCCGCTCGACCAGACCGTGGATCAGCAACTGGTGCGCGTCCGGGTCGATCTCGGGAATACCACTGTGGTGGCGTTCGAAGTGCAGGCTGCTCGGCGTTATCGTGCCCTGCAGGCTCTCCAACGGCGTCCGGGAAGCGCCCGCGCCGGTCGTGCCCAGCGCGGTCACGACGTGGCGAGTGACATGAGACTCGAACGGCGAGCGTTCCCCATAACCCGACATGCCGATTCCGGGCGCCCTCATCCACGACGGAATGTCTTGTGACGCGGCCGGTCTCGCGGCGAGCAGGCCGAGGCTCCCGGCGCCAATCAGGGTAGCGCTATGAGTGAGAAAGATTCGGCGGTGCAGCAAGCCGTTTCCGGCAACCTGCTCCAGTTCTGAGTCGGGAAGGATCGGCTTCGACATGGTCCTACTCTACCTATCTGTCGTCTGTTGATGTAGCGCCCGCCTCCTGCGCCGCGGGCTATCGGTGGACTATATACCGGCGCGCCATGAAGTGCTTCACGGAGTGGAGATATCGTCGGCGATACACCCATCTCCGCCATTTCGGCTCGCCGTGGGATCGAAAAGCGCCAAGCAGACGGGCCGAGTTAAACGTATAATCTCCGGTTAACAAATAACGAGTTGGACGATCGGTCCACCGATAGGGGATAAAGCCATGTCATACAATCGTGTCGTCAAGTCTGCTCTGGTTATCAGCGCGCTTCTGCCTATTTCCTGTGGCGTCATGGCGCAGCAGGCGCCGACGAGGGCCATTACCGAGATCGCCGACGATCTTTACTGGGCGCAGAACAATAATCATCACTCGGTCTTCCTGGTCACGGACGAAGGGATCATTCTTGCCGATCCGATCAATGCGGATTTCTCCGCCTGGCTGAAGGCAGAGATCGACGATCGTTTCGGCGTCCCGGTCAGGTACGTCCTCTACAGCCATCATCACTGGGATCATGCGTCCGGCGGTGCGGTCTTCGAGGACACGGCTCGATTCGTCGGGCATGAAAATATGCTGCGCA
Source organism: Gammaproteobacteria bacterium (assembly GCA_036444815.1). GTDB lineage: Bacteria > Pseudomonadota > Gammaproteobacteria > Steroidobacterales > Rariloculaceae > SMWC01. The sequence goes on along the minus strand of JAZFPW010000059.1, from coordinate 2,559 downwards.
ATCTGGCGTTAAGGCCCGCTGACACGCCATTGCCCGCGAACGCGGCCGAGTTGGATGCCAACGGTAACGGTCAGATAGAGCCGTCGGAAGCCAGCGGCAACTTCGCGCAATCTTTCAACCTCTACGATGCCGACGGCGACGGCATGATCAGCGGCGCCGAAGCGACGCGAGGAGCGCTGAACGACGTACGCGCGCCGGACGTTGTTTATCAGGATCGAATGACGATTACGCTGGGCGGGAAGAGCGCGGATCTGATTCATATCGGAACGATGGACCACACCGACGACATGAGCGTCGTTCTGTTCCCGGGTGAAGAGGTGGTATTCGTCGTCGACTACATCAGCATCGGCCGCGTACCGTTCCAAACGATCTTCCGATCGACCGGCCCTGGTACGCTGGACGCATTGTTGAACTCGATCAGGCTCGTCGAGATGCTGGACTTCGATGTCGTCGCGCCGGCTCACGGCGTCGTTGGCGATAAATCTTCCGTCGCAGCGTACAGGCATTATCTTGAGGAACTTCGAGACGCGGTCGTCGCAGGCATCGCTGCCGGAAGATCGGTCGAGGAGCTTCAAGCGAGCATCCTGATGGCGCCCTACAGCGACTGGATTAACTACGAGAACTGGCGACCGTTGAACGTCGCAGGTATGTATAACCAGTTAACCGACGACTAAGGCAATCGTCTGTCTGGTGCCGCGGGCCTCTCGGGGTCCGTCGGCATGTCGGCTATTCAGCGCTCGAGGTACTGAAGTTTATTCGGCGTCTCCCGCCAGTCGTCGGCGTCATCCGGCGGATCCTTCGCCTGCGTGATGACGGGCCAGCCCTTGGTGAGCTCGGCGTTTAGCTGGATGAACTCCTCCTGACCCTCCGGTACGTCTTCCTCGTCGAAGATCGCGTCGACCGGGCATTCAGGCTCGCAAAGTGTGCAGTCGATGCATTCCTCGGGATCGATGACCAGCATGTTCGGGCCCTCGTGGAAACAGTCTACCGGGCAGACCTCCACGCAGTCCGTCAATTTGCACTTGATACAACTGTCTGTGACGACGAAAGTCATAAGTTATTCCTCGATACGCAGGCGCCCGATCCCGGGACGTGGCTATTGTAGTGGTTGATCGAGGCCTGTGCTAGGTTCCGGCGTCCGCTCACAAGTAGCCACGACTAGTCGATCTGAGCGCTTAGTTCTCCAGCACGAACGTAAATTTGTTCAGCACGCCAGCGGATTCCAGGGGCTCCCCATCGATGTAACGCGGCTTGTACTTGAACTTAAAGGCTGCTTCGATCGCGTAACGCTCGAACAGGGCGTTGCTGGAGTCCGTCACGATGACATCCTCGACGGTGCCTAGTGAGGTGATCGTGAACTGGACGATGACAAAGCCCCCCAGACCGCGAGCGGCTGCGTATAGTTTGACATACCTTGAACTGATAGGTATAGTCGGTTTTCTCATAAGCGCGTGTGTCGATCTATGGGCCAATCCAATCCTCCATTCATGAGTGGTGTGCCGGAGCTACTGGTTCTGCGTCTTCTCGCTCGTCAGGACATGTACGGCTACGAACTTGTCAAGGCCGTACGCGTTGTCACGGGCGAAGCGATTGCGTTGGGTGAGGGCGTGATCTATCCGGCGCTGCACGGGCTGGAGAAGAACGGCGCGCTCAAAGCGACACGCCAGGCCGTCAACGGCCGCACCCGGGTGTATTACCGCGTGACCGCCAAGGGCCAGCGTCGCCTCGACCGCTTGACGGAGGAATGGGACCGAGTCAGCTCCGGGGTTCGATCGGCGCTGGGACAGGCGGAGCGTGCCTAGCCCTAAGCTGAATGCGCTAACAACGTCACTGCGAAATGGCGGGGTGTCCTCCGCCTACATCAATCGGCTCGTGGCTGAGCTTGACGATCACTATGCGGACCTCGAACACGAAGAACGAGCGACTGGCCGGGAACCTGCGGCAGCGGCCGTCGAGGCTTTGCGGCGGCTTGGCCGACAGGACACGATCGCCGCGGAGGTACTCGCCAAGCCGGAACTGCGGTCATGGCCTTATCGCTGGCCGTGGATCGTGCGCTTGCTGCGGCCCGTGCTGCTGCTCCTGCTGTTGCCGGCGGTGCCGGTGCTCGCGTGCGCCGGCCGAGGTCCGGCGATCGCCAGATGGAGCGCCTCGATCAGCCTCGGTGTCGTGCTGACCGGAGGCCTGCTGCTGGCGATGGCGGAGTCGATACTTTCCGCGATCTAACGACGCCCGGTGTCCACGCGGGCTAGCGCAGTATCCGCGCAACCTCTTCACCGATCGCCAACGAGGCGGTCAGACCGGGTGATTCGATTCCGAACAGATTGACCAGTCCGGCGGCGTCGTGTTGCTCGGGACCCTGAATGACGAAGTCTCCCGCCGGCTCGCCCGGGCCCACGAGTTTCGGCCGGATGCCGACGTAACCTGGCGCCAGAGACCCGGCCGGGATAGCCGGCCAGTACGCCCGAATCGCTTCGTAAAAAACCTCGGCCCGACCGGGATCGGGCCGGTAGTCGATCTCGCTGATCCATTCCACGTCGGGGCCGAACCGCGTCTGTCCGG
>JAZFPW010000058.1:0-11402 GCA_036444815.1 Gammaproteobacteria bacterium | reverse complement strand
CCATCTGTGACATCACCGGCCCGGCCCGGCCGATACTTACCGGCGAACGCACGGCGCTCAACTTCCTGCAGACGTTGTCCGGAACGGCGACAGCCACGCGCGAGCACGTTCTGGCGATCGCCGCTACCCAGGCACGACTACTCGATACGCGCAAGACGATTCCTGGGCTGCGGCGAGCGCAGAAGTAGGCTGTGTTGTGTGGCGGCGGCGAGAATCACCGCATGGGACTCTATGACGGGATATTGATCAAGGAGAACCATATCGTTGCGGCCGGCGGCATTCGCGCTGCGGCCGACTCCGCGAGACAACGCGAGCCGGAGGCGCTGATCGAAATCGAAGTGGAGACTCTCGACCAGGTCCACGAAGCACTGGCGGCCGATGTCGACCGCATCATGCTGGATAATTTTTCCCTGGAGTCATTGACAGCGGCGGTCGCCGTTCGAGACGGTCATGACGGCCCGAGAAAACAGCTCGAGGCATCGGGGGGAATCGGGCTCGAGAACCTACGAGCCATTGCCGAGACCGGCGTCGATTTTATTTCCGTCGGGGCGCTGACGAAGCACGTCACGGCCGTGGACTTCTCGATGCGTTTTCTTTAGGCCTTCGCGAAGCCTGCGCTCAGGCAACAGCCAGCAAGACGGGCTTCGGCTCGTCTACGCCGTACCCTTGAGCGAAATCCACGCCCATTCCACGGAGCATGGTAATGATCTCCGCGTTCTCGGCAAACTCCGCGATCGTTTTCTTGCCGGTCAGATGCCCAATCTCGTTAATCGAGCGCACCATCTCGCGGTCGATAGGATCGTGCAGAATCTCCTTCACGAAACTGCCGTCTATCTTCAGGTAGTCGACCGGAAAATGCTTCAAATAACCGAACGAAGACAGGCCCGTCCCGAAATCATCCAGCGCGAACTTACAGCCTAAGTCCTTCAGCGCGTGAATAAACCGATTAGCCTGCGAATAGCTTGCGATCGCGGCGGTCTCCGTTATCTCGAAGCAGATCTGCCGGCCGTGAAGACCGCTCGTCTGAAATTGATCGATGACGAACGGCAGGAACTTTTCATCAGTAAGACTTTGGCCCGATAGATTAATCGAACACAGGGACAGGCGTTCCCGCTCGTCAGCCTCCGAAACCAGCCAGCGAAACGCCCGGCGGATCACCCAGCGATCGATACTGGGGGTAATCCCATAACGCTCCGCTGCAGTGATAAAGAGGCCCGGTGAAATGATGTGGCCGGCCTCGTCTTTCATGCGCAATAACAGCTCGTAGTGCGCGCCGGAATCCATTCCCGACTGCAACGGTTGTATCGTCTGGCGATACAGCTCGAATCGGTTCTCTTCCAACGCGGTGGTGATACGCGCCGCCCACTGCATCTCCTTGCGGCGCCTCATCAGGTCGATATCGGTTTCTTCGTACGCGTAGACGCGGTTGCGACCCGCCTCTTTCGCTGCGGTGCACGCACTAGCCGCCGCGCTCACCAGCGCGGCTACGTCATCGTTTATTGCAATAACGGGAACGATGCCGATGCTCACGCCGAGCCGGAATGTTCGATCATCCCAGACGAATCGGAACTCGTTCACGGTTTCCCGCAGCGCCTCCGCCATCTCCATCGTCTCCTCGAGCGTATTGCTCTCCACCAAGACGCCGAACTCATCGCCCCCGAGCCGTGCCAGCGTATCTCGCCAGCGAATTTTCGACTTCAATAGCACGCTAAGCTGCTTCAGCAAATCATCCCCGGCGGTATGCCCACAGGCATCGTTGACGATCTTGAATTGATCGAGATCCATATGCAGGACCGCATATGACGTCTCCTCGGCCTTGGCGCTCTTCAACGCACGCTCGAGACGTGTTTCGAACTCCTCCCGATTGATGAGGTGGGTCAACGCGTCGTGGCTCGCGTTGAAATTGAGTTTGTTGTTGAGGTCACGGGCCTCACTGACGTCATGGAATACGAGCACGCCGCCGTTGACGTTGCCGCTCGCATCTCGGATCGGTGCGGCAGTGCTCTCTATGTACAACTCGTTGCCGTCACGACGAATCAGCAACATCGGGCGCACCGATTTAATCGATCGATTTCGGCGCATCGACACCGAAACCGGGTTCTCCACCGGCTCGCAGGTCTCTTCGTGAAATCCTCGGAAGATCTCGTCGATGGGCATCGTCACGGCATCGTCCAGCTGCCACCCGGTAAGTTCTTCGGCGACCGGGTTCAGGTATCGGACTCGCCCCTCGGCATTGGTCGTCACAACGCCGTCCCCGATCGATTGCAATGTAATCTGGGCGCTCTCCTTCTCCCGGAACAGCGCTTCCTCATAAAGCTTGCGCTCGGTTATATCGGTCTCTACGCCTACGAGGCGCCGCAGCCGGTTGTGTTCGTCGACGCGCCCTTGGACTCGGCTCTGTATCCAGCGCCAGCCGCCGTCGGCGTGCCGCATACGATGGACACTCTCGAACAGACTCGTACGGCCTTCCAGATGCTCTCTAATCTGAGCTTGCACACGAGCCATGTCGTCCGGGTGAACCAGCAAGCGCCACTCCGGAATATCTTTGTCCTGAGGATACCCGAGCATCGCGCGCCACCGCGGCGAGAAGTACATCGAATTGTTGCGGACGTCGTAGTCCCACAAGCCGTCATTCGCCGTATTCGTGACCAGCTCGTCGCGCTCTTGGACGGTGAGTAAATCTTCGTCGAGCCGAATTCGCTCAAGGCCGCTCGCACAGCTGACGCCGATGAGCTTCAGCGTTATCTGCAACTCTACGCCCCAGTCCGGGTCCGGAGTCGAACTAAAGACCCCCAACAGGCCGGCCGGCTTATCACCGATCTCGAAGCCAACGGCCATTACTGCCCCGACGTTGAGGTTCGCGAGCTGCTCGGCGTCCGCGCGTTGGGCCTGCGACGGTTTCCCGGTGTCTCTGATGTCCAGCAGCTTCAGGTGTTTCAGATGCTTCTTGATCCACGGAAAGTCGGAGAGCTCGCGATTCCTGAGGACTTCCGGATTACAGGCAGAAAAAGTTGCGCGCTCGGCGTAGACCTCATGGAAGGTCTGCCCCGATTTATCGAGTAGCGCGACGAAAATGGCATCAGCGCCGGTCGCTTCGGTCAGGGTGCGTAAGCCATCCCTGATCCGCTCCTCGACGTCGTCGCTGCGCACGTTCAGGAACTCGATGGCGATCTGCGTCCCGATCAGGTCGAGTCCTGCCGCGCGCAGCGCCGTCGACGTTCGGTCGGGGGGGCTCGTCTGACTCGACCGCCTGGAAGTCATGCCGGTGTCCCCCGCACGATCAGGCATTGCCGTAGAGCATCTGTGAGACGACTGCCGATTCGCCGCTCCAGCCTTGAAACCGCATTCGATTGTGACAGTAACTCAGTAGAATTCAAGCGGAATATAACTTTTCCCTTCTCCCCGATGCCGCGAGATGTGGGGCGTTTTGGCGACATAATCGCACGAGTTTTCGGCGGCTCGTCAACGGCATGGCCAGAAGCGCGTTTTGTCCCTCTAGGATATGTCAAATGATCGGACGACCAATACCCTGACTGCGAGCGAGATCTCCATGTACCGGGTCCCCCGGAGGGGCAGGGACGCCCCTCTCTCCCCCTGACCCCCGGCCCGCGAGGCCCGGGGGTTTTTTTTACTGCTGCCAAGAGGCGCTCAGGCTAACTCCCGGGCGCGCTTGCTCGCCGCCTGCACGGCCTGCACGAGTAGGGCCGGAAACGCATCCTGACTCATCAGTATCTCCAACGCCGCTTCCGTCGTGCCGCCGGGGCTTGTCACTCGTCTCCGAAGCTCATCGGCCTCCTGTTCTGAGCCAAGCGCGTAGGCGCCGGCGCCGGCGACGGTTTGCTCGGCGAGCTGTCGTGCCAGGTTCCTCTCGAGCCCGGCGCTAACAGCCGCGTCGGTCAGGCACTCGATGAACAGGAACACATAGGCCGGCCCACTGCCGGAGACTGCCGTGACCGCATCCATCAGTTGTTCGTCCTCAAGCCACGCGACCTCTCCGACGGCCGCCATTAGCGACTGGCACAGGGCGTGCTGGTCGGCCGTGACGGCGCGGCTCGCCGACAGGACCGTCATCCCCTGGCAGATCGCCGCCGGCGTATTCGGCATCCCCCGGACGATCGCGGGTTCTCCGCCAAGAGCGTGCTCATAGAATTCGATCGGCTTTCCTGCCGCGATCGACAAGACCACGGTACCCGCGGCGACCAGATCTCGATAAGCCGGTAGGACGCTTTCGAGCTGCTGCGGCTTAACCGCCAGTACGATGACTTCTACCGGCAGCTGAACTTCAGACAAATTCGTGACCGCCTTCACGCCAAGTTCCCGCGCGACCGACGCGGCCTCGGTATCCGGGTCGACGACCTGAATCCGCTTAGGGCCGCGGCCTTCGGTCAGCCAACCCTTCACGAGCGCCCGCCCCATATTGCCGCAGCCGACCAGCAGTATGTTGGTATCGTGACTCATGATTGATTCGCGGAGCTAGAGGCCGCCCGCCGCGGGTTCGCGCTGCGCCCGAGGATCGAGAACCTCTCGCGAACTCCGGAACGTCTCGAGATCTAACGCGCCTTCGCTACGAGCGACGAAACAGGTGACTGCAGCGTCGCCGGCCACATTGACGGCGGTCCTGAGCATGTCCAGAAGCCGGTCAATACCGATAATCAGCGCTATGCCTTCGACCGGCAGGCCAACCTGCCCGAGCACCATCGCCAACATGATCAGGCCGGCGCTCGGTACCGCCGCGGTGCCGATGGACGCCAGCGTGGCGGTCAGGATCACCGTCAGATAGTCCGCCAGCACGAGATCCACGCCGTAGACGTTGGCGATGAACACCGTAGCGGCCCCCTGCATGATTGCCGTGCCGTCCATGTTGATCGTCGCGCCCAACGGTATCGTGAACGAAGCGATCGAGTTCTTCACGCCGAGGCGCGTCTCTACCGTATTCAGCGTAACCGGGATGGTCGCGCTGGATGAGGACGTACTGAACGCGAACGACATCGGGGCCCGCATCTGGCTCAGAAACCGTATCGGGCTCAGCCCACTGGCGCGCAGTATCAACCCGTAGGTGATAAACAGATGCAACAGCAGGCCGATCACGACAGCGATGCAGTAGCCTAGCAATGGCCGGAAGATTTCTATCCCCTGGGTCGCGAACGTTCTCGAGATCAGTGCAAATACGCCGATTGGCGCAGTCTTGATCACGAGCAATACCATCTTCAGGATCACTTCGTTCATGTCGGTGAACAGTGCAGCAACTCGCTTGCCGCGTTCACCCGCCGACGTAATGGCGAAACCCAACAACATCGCAAACATAATGATCTGCAGCATCTGGCCGTCCGCCATCGCGCGGATCGGGTTCTCCGGAATCATGCCGATGATTACCTCGGCGAGCGGAGGCGCCTCCCTGGCCTCGTAGTTGTACTCTTCGCCGGCGAGCTCGAAGCCTTGACCGGGAGCGACCACATTGGCGACGGTCAACGCAAACGTGATCGCGACGGCCGTCGTCACCAGATAGAGCCCGAGTGTCTTGCCGCCAACCCGCCCGAGCGTCCGAAGATCCCCCAATGCGGTTACGCCGCAGACAAGCGAGACCAGCACCAATGGCACGACCATGAGCTTGAGCAAGGCAATAAATATCGTGCCCACGACATAGAACAGTCCATTGACGAGGAAATCGCTAACGGCCTGGAAATTCGGGCCCACGACGTTCAGGAGCACGCCGACGATCACGCCAGCCAGCATGGCGAAAAGAATTCGTTGCGTGAAACTCATAACAAAATCACCCGTCACGGCGTTGCGCCAGCCCAGCCACCGCAACCTAGCGGTTCCAGCGAGCGGACGCAAACCGGACTCCCGGCCGCCGGGGATCCTCGGCGACGCGGCATCGATCCACCCGCCCTATAGCCCGCGCTGCCAGAGCGATAGCGGTGCATCAGGCAATTCGCACCAAATCGCGCTAAGATCCGATCCACGAAGAAGATCGATGCTTGCGGGCGATCCGAGCTTGGCCGCCTCGCAGGAACTTGAACTAACAACATTAAACCTACGACGAGGGAGATCACATGAACCGTTTAGCAATTATGGCGCTTGTCACGCTAGGGGTTGCCGGGCCGGCGAGTGCCGAGCCTATGCCCTTCGACATCGACGCGAACCACTCGAGAATCTGGTTCGATGTAAACCACCAGGGATACTCGATCATGCGCGGCCTGTTCCGCGACTTTAACGGGACGTTCAACTTCGATGCGGACGACCCGACCGCGAGTTCGCTGGACATCATGATCGACGCCGCGAGTGTCAACATGTTCCACGAGGGACTGAACGACCACCTGAAGCGGGACGATTTTTTCGGCGTTGAGACTCATCCGCAGCTTCATTTCGTCAGCACCAGAGTAGAGGCGATGGGTGAGAACCACCTCGCCGTCCATGGTGATCTGACGATCCTGGGTCAGACGAACCCCGTCACGCTGGATGTCATGCAGAACCAACTCGGTCAGACTCGTAGCGGCGCCGACAAGGTCGGATTCAGCGCGACCACCAGTCTCGACCGGACTGACTACGGCATGACCTTCGGCGCGCCGAACATCGGTACGGACATCTCCATCACGATCCAGCTCGAAGCGACGCACGGTGGCGGAGCACCGGGCGGCGGCGCGATGGGCATGGGCATGGGACAATAACGCCCCGTCAACAGACGAGATCGGAGCGCGGGCATCCCGCGCTCCGGTTCGAGTCAAGCACTTGTGCTGAGCGCGGCGACCGCCTGGTGCAATATGCGGGTTAGACACATTCTGTTCGGGGTCGCTCTGTTCGTCCTGCCTGCTGGCTATAGCCAGACCCCGAGCCCACTGACGATCGAAGAGCGTCTCGCCTCGCTCGAGAGCCAACTCGTCTCACTCGAGAGCCAGCTCGCCACGCTAGATACCCGCCTGAACACGAGGACCACGGCAGGGCTTGGCTCCGTCGGCGCAGACGACGCCAGCCTGACCGCACAGCTCAGGATAGATGCCCTGGAACGGGAAGTCAGTGGCTTGACTCGAGAAGTCAGGGATCTCGGCCGGCAGGTCTCGGCGGCTCAACGAGAAGCGTCTGCAGCGCGGCGTGAGGCCAGCACTGCGTTGTCACGGATTCGCTAGCCCCATCGGTCGGCGGCCGGTCACGACCGTTGACGACTATTGACGACCATTGACGGCCGTGGCGGCTGCTCAGCGCGACGGTAACGCGACTCGTCGCCGCCGGCTATAGAACCGCTCGATGAATGCACCGAACAGTGCTTCGCTCAGTGCTGTGGCACGATCGATAAACCGGGAAGTGTCCGCGAGTATCCTCTCAGGATCCACGGTCGTAGCGCACTCGGCGAGCTCACGGACATGCACGGGCGTCCGCAGCCATCGCTCTATAAGCGCTTGGTCCGCCTCGAGATGAAACTGCAAGCCATAGACGCTTTCGCCGACGCGAAACGCCTGGTTCGCACAAGCTTCGGACTCCGCCAGGTGGTGGGCCCCACTGGGAAGCGAATACGTATCGCCGTGCCACTGAAAAATCTTCTCGGCGCCATTGAACTTCGAGAATAGAGCGTCCTCGCAACCTGCCGCCGTCGGCACTACGTCGAACCAGCCGATCTCCTTGACGGGATTCCGACTGATCCGGGCGCCCAGCGCACTCGCGATCAGCTGCGCCCCCAGGCAGATGCCGAGCACCGGTATCCCGGCATCGACGGCCCGCCGGATCGCGTCCTTTTCTACTTCGAGATGCGGATAGCGGTCGGACTGATTCGCGCCCATCGGGCCACCCAGCACGATGAGCCCCTGGTAGCGCCCGACGTCCGGGCGGGCCTCGGCTAGACGAGAGAAGTTCACGTAGCGGACACGCAAGCCCGCGGCCCTGAACTGACTATCCAGCGTGCCTAATGGCTCGAACGGGACGTGCTGAAAGACCAGTAGCTTGAGTTTGCGCATGCCGGCAGCTTACCAGAGGGATCCTGCGCAGCGCCGCGACCGACGTCGGCGATGAAACGATGTTAGCCTACGCGCCTTCCAGAGGAGCCTCTCAGAGACGGCGGACGGACGCGAGACAATGGCAGAAAACACACAGGAACCCGAAATTCAGATGGAGACCGACAGTCTCTACCGCGAGGAGACTATCACCGACCGCCGGGTGGGCAGCCTGCAGAAACTCACGCCGATCAAGCCTGACGGAACCCCCGACGATGCTCGCGAGGACGTCTACGTGGGACAGACACAGATATTCACGCCGGCGGGCGCGCTGCCGCTCAGCTTCGAAGTCGAAGCGTCATCGTTGGAAGAGGCCATAGCCAAGTTTGGCGACAGCGCCAAGACTGCCCTCGCCGAGGCGATGGAGCGTCTGGAGGCACTCCGTCGTGAGTCGGCGTCCTCGATCATCGTGCCCGGTAGCGGGGCGGATGGCCACGGAGGCATGCCACTACGTTAAAGCGCGCCCTACCCGGCTAGCGGTCGGATGGAAAGTAGTAGCTCCTGCACAGAAACAGCCCGACTAGCGGCGGCAGCGCCATCATGATGTGCTGGATCTCAGCCGACATGCTCGGCGCAGCGAGTTCCGCCATGAACGGAACGCCGACCCAGAACGGCGCATAGAATCCGAACAGCAGGATCAACATCGACCACCACGCCACGGGTTGGCGTAGTTGCTTGGGCGCGTAGAGGATAAATAATACGACGACCATCGCGGCGACGTCGCCGAACACTTCCCGAAAATAGTGATGCCAGCTATGCGTCACGGCCAGGCGAGTCTCCGACGTCAAGACGAACATCTCGTCGCCGATATGGGCCCAGGTAAACCCGACGCTACGCAAGCCGATCAGGAACCCGATGATAGTCAGTGCACGAGCGATATTCAGTCGATTCAACATGGCTGGCATCCGTCTCTCCCCGGCGGCTAGCTATTGCCTTCGCGGCAAAGCAACGACTCAGTGAGGCTGCGCGCCGGCGCGGGCCAGCGTGAGCTCGTTCAGCGGCCGATCACAACATGCGGCCTGGGCTCGCGCAAGCAGGCTTGCATGCGCGCTCAGTCGGACGGTTAAGCAATTCCTGATGAAATCATCCTAACCGACTGATTTCAAATCCGATTTGAAGACGTCGCCAGTCGATCTCGGATGGTGATCACGATACCCATGAACACGAGTGCGGCGCCGATCAAGTGAAAGGCATACAAGCTCTCGCCGAGGAACAGTATCGCGAACGCGGCACCGAACACCGGGATCAAATTCAGGAATAGCGCCGCGTGTGTCGCCCCCACGGAACGTACTACGAGGTTCCATAAATAAACAGCCAACAAGGTCGCAACGACGCTCAGATAAACGATGGCGGCCACACCGTTTCTGCTCGGAACGAATTCCCTGACGTAGATCGATTCCACGATATAAAACGGCAACACGGTAATCAGCCCCGCGCAGGCAATAAAGAACAGCAACACGATGCCGCTGGGGTGCTCGGGCTTCCGATGCAGTTCTACAGAATAAAGTGCCCAGGCGGCGACCGCGATCAGCATCACGAGATCACCGATGTTAACGGCCAGGTCGAGGAGGAACTGTGGACTCCCATGGGAGATCATGACCAGAATTCCGATGAACGCCGCAAAGATGCCAAGGCCGCTTGTTAGCGACAGGCGTTCTCGTATCACGAAAAATGCGACGAGCGCCGTCGCAAACGGCTGGCTGCCGTTAATCAGGCTGGCATTGATGGCGGTCGTGTAGTTCACGGCGATCACCGAAAAGGTGGCCCCGATAACCATGAATCCGCACAGCAGGGCAAGGCTGCGCCAGGATCGCCGAAGATACGGCAGCGTGCCGGGTAGCTTCCGCCAGACGATTGGCAGAAGCACAAGCACCGCGATCACCCAACGCCAGAATGTAAACGCCAGCGGCGGCACAATCTCGTGAGCGGCTCGAGCGACGACCAGTGAACTGCCCCAAAGCGCCATGTTGAGCGTCAATAGAACGTACGCCGTGGAATGAGAGATCACGAGGCCATGCTATGCGGTCTGAGCCTTTTTCAACAGCCTGCTAGTCTAAACGCGCCCTAACTGATTCAATGAGCGCCATGAGCGAATCAAGCGGCTTCTGGGATTTCTCCGTCCGGGTATACGGCCAACCCGGGGTCGCCGATGCCTGCCTCGCTCTACAAAATCAGCATGGACTCGACGTCAACCTGCTCCTCTACTGCTGCTGGATCGGCGCGTCCCGGGGCGCGATCAGGGACTCCGATCTGAAATCCGCATTCGAGTTCTCCGCGACCTGGTCCGCGAACGTCGTGCGCCCGTTGCGGGAAGTGCGGTCCTGGATGAAAACGGCCGGCCACCCGAGTGACTGGATCCCGCGCGCAGACTCGATGGAGGTTCGCGCCGATGTCAAAGCGACCGAGTTAGCGGCGGAGCGCCTTCAGCAGATCGGCCTCGAATCCCTGAGCGAGCCGGCGCCGGAGCAACCTTTGCCCGCGGACCAACAACTCGAAGCCACGGTATCGAATCTAACCGGCTACCTCGCGCTGATGAATCTGGACCGTGGGCAGGCCTCCTCCGACGATCTCGCTACCGTCGTGACCGCGGCGATCCCGGCCAGCAGCTACAACACGGTGGTTCTCGCGCTGACTGCAGCGGCACAATAGACCAGTCTTGGGCCTGGATATCACACGACAAGCTGAATCGATGGACGAATCTCTGGACGTGGTGGTCATCGGCGCCGGCGTGATTGGGCTCGCTGTCGCTCGCGAGTTCGCCCGTGCCGGCCGGGAAGTCGTCGTGCTGGAGCATAACGCGCGAATCGGCGAGGAAACTTCCTCGCGAAATTCCGAAGTCATACACGCAGGCATCTACTATCCGACGGACAGCCTCAAAGCGCGACTCTGCGTGCGCGGAAAAAATCTCCTGTACCACTATTGCGATGACCACGGCATTCCGCATCGACGCTGCGGAAAACTCGTTCTCGCATTGAGCGCCGAGCACGAGTTCAGACTCTCGGCTCTCCTCGACCAAGCCAGGGCGAACGGCGTCGACGATCTGCAGCCGCTGTCGAAAGAGGATGTCGCAGCACTCGAGCCTGCGGTGCGTTGCACTGCCGGTTTGCTCTCTCCATCGACAGGCATTCTCGACAGCCACAGCTTCATGCTGGCGCTACATGGCGACTTGGAGGCCGCGGGAGGTCATGTTGCCGTCTTGTCGGAGTTCGTCGGCGGCTCCATTGACGACGACGGCATCCGGCTCTCGGTCAGAAGCGACGGCGAGGATCTGCGTATTCATGCGCAGGCCGTAGTCAATGCCGCTGGATTGCGCGCGACTCAAGTCGCCGGATTGTTCGCCGGCCTGGATTCCCGGCATGTGCCGAGGACTCGCTACGCCAAGGGGACTTACTTCGTCCTGCAGCAGAAAAGTCCGTTCAA
>JAZFPW010000057.1:0-2631 GCA_036444815.1 Gammaproteobacteria bacterium | reverse complement strand
GGATTGCCTTCCAGGTGTCCGCGAAGGTGGACTCGCGAACGATCCTGGATCAAATGGGCGCTGAACAACTGCTAGGTCATGGGGACATGCTGTACCTGCCGCCGGGTACGTCGACGCCGACTCGAATTCACGGCGCCTTCGTCTCCGACGACGAAGTACATGCCGTGGTACGGAGCCTGCGCGTCACTGGGGCGCCTACATTTATTGATGAGATTCTATCCGGACCGAGTGGCGACATTTCGGGAATCGATCCTCTTACGATGCGGGACTTGGACGGCGAGCAGGACCCGCTTTACGATCAGGCCGTACGGATCGTGACGCATACCCGTAGGGCGTCGATTTCCAGTGTCCAGCGCCGCTTGAAGATCGGTTATAACCGCGCAGCTCGGATGGTGGAGACCATGGAGGAGGCCGGCATCGTTGGAAGCTTGCAAGCGAACGGGTCCAGGGAAGTTATCGCACCGCCGCCACCGAGCGACGATTAGCACGCTGTTCGAAAACCCTCAGACGGCACAATACGGCGTTAAGAATCGACTCAAAATGCTCATGTACTGGTGTGTACACTGCGCTTCTTCGCCGATTCTTGCCTTGTCTTGTGCCCCGAAGGAAATGCCCTTGGGGCGCGCTCGCCTGAGACTTCTCGAACGGTCTGCCAAGATATTTATTCTTCTGTTCGTCGGGGCGGCGCTGATTGCTTGCGCATCGGCGTGGTCTCAGGCCGTGGACTCGGCGGTTGCCCTTACGGGCGAAGATCACCTGCAGAACTTTCTAGACGAGGTGCAGACCGTACAGGCCGAGTTTTACCAGGAACTCTGGGGCGCGGACGATCAGATCGTCGAAATCGCGATGGGCAGTTTGTCGCTGCAGCGCCCGAATCAGTTTCTTTGGCGCTATCGGGAACCCATCGAGCAGCTCGTTCTCGCGGATGGCGACAACTTGTGGATCTACGACGTCGAATTAGCCCAGGCGACCGTCACACCTCTGAGTGACGTCATTGCGGCGACGCCGGCCATGCTACTGAGCGGTGATCAATCCGTGCGGGACGGTTTCGAGACGCTGGAGAATTTTACGGCTGACGGGCTGAGTTGGGTTCGCCTGGCACCTAAAATCCCGGGCTCGGACTTTCTGTCGATCTTGGTGGGGTTCCGGGATGGTGAGCTTGCTCGCCTCGAATTGATCGACGGGCTGGATCAGCTGACGCGGATAGGCTTCTCAGAAGTACATATCAATCAAGAGCTTGCTGCCGATCTCTTCTCTTTCGAGCCAGCGGATGGGGTCGATGTGATCGGTGAGCCGAGGTAACGTACGCCGTGCTGCCTCTTAAATTTCCCTGGCTGTGGCTGTCGGTCGGTTCGGCGTTGGTCGTCGGTGTCGTTGCCGCGAGCATTTTCCCGGGCGTTGTGATTATCGCGATCGACTTGACCTGGGGCGATAAGGCTGTGCACGCAGCTAGCTATTGTCTATTGATGATTTGGTTCTCCGGACTCTACGCGCGCCGATATCACGGGATCGTCGCCGTAACTCTGCTGGCACTCGGTGTTGCGCTCGAGATGATTCAATTGAAACTGCCATATCGTTTCTTCGAGCCTGCCGATCTCCTCGCAAACGCGACGGGTGTGTTCATCGGGCTCGGTCTCTCATTCTGGTTGTTCGCTGGTTGGTGTCAACGAATGGAGAGTCGATTGGGGTACCATGCCTAACCACTATGTTGGACCCTAGGCTTCTGCGCAGTGACCTGGATAACGTCGCGCGGAATCTCGCGCGACGCGGGGTCGTTCTGGATCGAGCGCCGTATCTGGAGCTTGAGTCCAGCCGCAAGGCGCTTCAGGTCGAAGTCGAAGCGTTCCGCCAGGACCGCAATGAGCGCTCGAAGGCCATCGGCCAGGCGAAAACCGCCGGCGAAGACATCGAACCCTTAAAGCTCAAGGTCGGCGAGCTCGCAGCGAAGCTGGCCGACTCGGAAACACGTCTGCAGGGTGTGCAGACTGAGTTAGACACCATCCACGCGGGCTTGCCGAATCTGTTGCACGACTCAGTCCCCGATGGGGCGGACGAGACTTGCAACGCGGAGCTGCGTCGCTGGGGTGAACCGCCGAGTTTCGATTTCGAACCCAGAGACCATGTCTCTCTCGGTGAGACTCTCGGGCTAATCGACTTCGAACGGGCGGCAAAGCTTTCGGGCAGTCGATTCGTCGTATTGAGCGGCCAAGTGGCAAGACTTCAGCGTTCGCTCATCCAGTTCATGTTGGATGTGCATGTGAACGACCATGGCTACAATGAGGTGTACGTTCCGTATTTGGTGAACGAAGAATCACTATTCGCCACAGGCCAACTCCCGAAGTTCGACTCGGATCTATTCCATGTGGATGGAGAAACTGGGCTCAGACTGATACCGACTGCGGAAGTGCCGCTGACCAACCTGGCGCGCGACACGATCTTCGAGCCCGATAAGCTGCCCCTGCGGCTGACGGCCCACACGCCGTGCTTTCGGTCAGAGGCGGGTTCGTACGGCAAAGACACGCGCGGCATGATCCGCCAACACCAGTTCGAGAAAGTCGAGCTCGTGCATATCGTGCGGCCGGATGACTCCTACGAAGCGCTCGAGGAGCTGCTATCACACGCGGAGGCAAT
>JAZFPW010000056.1:0-7902 GCA_036444815.1 Gammaproteobacteria bacterium | reverse complement strand
GGCGCGTGGTTCAGCGCAGCGGCCGTGACCGTGATTGTCATCACGGCCTACGAGAAGCTGACCGGCTAAATCGGCTGAATGCTCTCCAGGTAGTTGTCGCCTGATCGCGCATCTGCCCCGTCACTAGGGCAGGAACGTGTTTATGAGTACGCGACGCGTGTGCTCGTCTAGTGCGGTGTCGAGATGCCCTCCGCCGTAGGCGTTAGTCCTCCGCGCAGTCTGGTGCTGCCCGTATTTGGCGGAATCGTGATGCTGGCCTGGATTGCCCTGTGGTGGCTCGAGCAGTCACCGTACGGCTGGCTGTTTCATCGTCACGGTGGTGTTGAGCACGGGCACACGTTCGGCTAGTTCTACGCGGGCGCCTTCTTGCTGGGCTGGCTACTGATGACAGTTGCCCCGTGAAGACATCGAGAGCGGCTGCATGAGAAACGAATTACTAGTAGTGACCGAAAGCCGTCGTTCGTTATACTCGATGAGGGGGAACTGAGGTGGAACCTTCAAACACAAAATTAAATCGCCGCAAGTTTCTGAGCAGCACTTCCTGCTTCGCTGCGGCGCTGACGCTGCCCTTTCTTTCCACGCGCACTGTGCTATCTCAAACGTTGCCTGCTGACATTACCAGCTTAGCTGCATCACGGCTGTCCGCGGCCATTCGCTCACGACAGGTGAGTTGTCTGGAAGTGATGCAGGCGTACCTGGAGAGAGTTCACCGTTACAACCCGGTCTACAACGCCGTCGTCAGCATGGTCAATGACGATGAGTTGTTTGGACAGGCAGAGCATGCTGATCGTGCGCTGGACAATGATGAATATTGGGGCTGGATGCACGGTATTCCGCACGCCGTCAAGGATCTGGCCGACGCAGAGGGGCTGGAGTCGAGCCGCGGTTCGCGAATTTTCGCAGGAACCATCGCCAGCGAGGACAGCCTTCACGTCGCTCGGATTCGTGCGCAGGGGGCCATATTCATAGGCAAGACCAATACGCCGGAATTCGGGCTGGGCTCGCAGAGTTACAACGATGTTCACGGTACGACGAAAAACGCTTACGATCCTGACTTAACGGCCGGCGGCAGCAGCGGGGGCGCAGCTTCAGGGCTGGCGACCCACATGCTGCCGATCGCTGATGGCAGCGACATGATGGGATCGCTGCGAAATCCCGCGGGCTTCAACAATGTCATCGGTTTTCGTCCGAGCAAGGGGCGCGTGCCCAGCGTTCCGAGCAACGATCTCTTCTACAATCGACTTCCAACCAGCGGGCCAATGGGACGGAATGTCGAAGACACCATTCGTCTTCTCGGAACCATGGCTGGCTACGATTCTCGCGCGCCATTGAGTCTAAGAGATGAAATTCCCTCCTACGACGAATTTCGACGTACGGACCTCACCGGCTTTCACATCGGATGGATGGGTGACTACGACGGCTACCTGGCGACCGAGCCGGGTTTGCTCAACCTCTGCGAACGCAGCCTTGAGAACATATCGGCACAAGGCGCAATGGTTGAAAACTGTATGCCCGCATATGACATGGCGCGGCTTTGGGAGACTTGGCTTACATTGCGCCACTGGGCTCAAGCAGCCAGAAGAGACCTCTACGATAATCCAGAGACGAGACGACTACTCAAGCCTGAAATTATCTGGGAAATCGAAGGCAGCTTCGATATGCCGGCAGCGCGGATTTCGGAGGCTGCGGTTGCCAGAACCGACTGGTACATGGCTCTCCACGCACTGTTTGAGCGCTTCGATATTCTGGCATTACCGACTGCACAGGTGTTTCCGTTCTCGGCCGACGTACACTGGCCAAAGTCGATCGACGATCAAGCCATGGACACCTACCATCGTTGGATGGAGGTCGTCATTGGCGGAACGCTAGCCGGAGTACCGGTTGTGAATCTGCCGGCCGGATTCGATGAGCAGGGACGGCCAATGGGACTGCAGTTCATCGGACCAATGGGACATGACCGAGAAGTGCTTGAATTCGCGATGGCGTACGAGGCCCATACAGATTACTTAGACCAACGGCCGACACTACAAGAGAGTATCTAGAGAAGACCAGGAGGTAGCATGAACAAACAAGTAGAGAGCTGGCACCGTATCCTTGTGACCGTCGGAATGGCGCTGTCCGCCGGGATCTTCTGGAAGATCGAAATGAGGGCGACGGTCTCACTCGTGCAGGGACCGGGATCGAATCAATGACCGCTCCTGGCCGAAGCGGGCGTTCAGCAACCGACAGGATCGAGTAATATTCAAAGACATAACAGGCTATCTGGGGAAGCATGATGAGTAGATCAGCCCTAGCACTTCTCTTCATAATCAGCGTAGCGACGTCTGTGCGCGCGTACTCACACCACTCTTTCGCGACGCACTACCTCATCGATCAACCGATGGAGATCACTGGCACGGTCTCAGAACTCAGCATACGCAGCCCACATTCCTTTCTGATGATCGACGTGACGAGCGAACAAGGAGTCGTCGAACGCTGGGAAGTCGAAGCGCATGCGGTCCCTCTCATGAGACGACTCGGTATTGAAGCCGATACGATTCAGCTCGGGGATGAGATTACAGTGAGAGGTCCGAGTCCGCGAAGAACCGACAAAAAGCTTATGTTCGGTGCCGTGCTTACCCTCGCAGACGGAACACAGTTCACGCTCTTGGACTCGCTGCAGTCGAGTCTAAATCGTGGCCTCACGCAGGACAGCGGTAACACGATACCAGCGGATGCAGCCATCCTCGAGAGAATCGGCGGTAGATGGGGAAGAAGCTCTGGAGGTGGATCCGGATCACAACTCGGTGACTCGCCGTTGCCGCTAAATAGCGCAGGCTTAAACGCCAGAGCGGCCTATGACGCGCGCAGCACGCCTGCTATGGACTGCATCTCGCCGGGTCTGCCGTCCCTCCTTTACGCACCTTATCTGTACGAAATACAGATAGACGGACAAGAGGTAATCCTCCATCACGAGTATCAGACCGTATTTCGCTCAGTGGATTTGGGCGGCGGAACGGTCGGTCCGGATTCGCGGCCCCAGTTCGGCTATCGGACCGGGAGAGTCGATGGAAACGCACTCGTCGTCGAGAGTCGTGGCTTCTCAGCGGATGCCGCCGGGCTTGCGTCAGATTGGGACCCGAACGGCCTCGGGGCGAACGTCCCTTCAAGCGAACAGAAGCGCCTGACCGAGAATTACACAGTCAGCGAAGACGGCCAACGCCTAATACTGGATTACACGATCGAAGATCCAGCGTACCTAACCGAGCCTTACAACGCTCGAATCGAGTGGCGACGCCTCGTGGCCGATGCGCCGATCTACGACTTCGAGTGCGACGTGAGCATTGCTACCCGTTCTACGCTGAACGCGCCGGCCAAAGAATCTTCTAACTGAGTTCTGACGGGTTTCCGTGTTCGCGACTGTTCGCTTTTGCCGAACGCGGACATCATTGGGGAAAAGCAGATGGATATCTTGAGTAGCGTACGGTGCGTTGCGGCGCTGGTGGGTGGAATGATCTTCGGTGCGGCGCTCGCCCAGGACGAAGTACTGATCATCGGCCGGGAGGGCAATCGCTGCGCTGAGGATGCAGCGTGCTTCAATCGGATACACCCCGACATCCCGATGGCCGCGTGGGCCGAGCCCGGCCAAACCATCGTCTTCAAGACGCGCAACGCGGGAGATTCCCTCCTGGATCCCGACAGCAGATACGAGGACTCTCGCGGTGAGCCGCCTTATACCACCGCTGTTCACCCACTGACGGGACCAGTTCATATCAATGGCGGGAACCCCGGTGACGTGCTCGCCGTCACGATACTCGACATCGACCCGGGCGAATTCGGCTATACGCGGATCATCGGAATCGGCTTCGTCACGGATCAGATCGTAGGCCCGGCTGGCGCGTTGTGGCGCCTCAACCGCCAGGAGGCCACCAGTGAAGACATACCCGGTGTCCGAATCCCGAACGCCAGCTTTCCTGGAATCGTTACCGTTCTGCCGGGGGCCGAGCAACACAGTGCCATGCTCGCGAGGGAGGCTGAGCTCGCTGCGCAAGGGGGCGCCGTGAATCTGCCGAATCCCGGTTTCGCCGTTCCTACGGTTCTCTGTGGCCGGGAAGGCAGTAAGACTGACGAATGCTTGCGCACCGGACCACCGCGGGAGAATGGCGGAAACATGGATATTCGCTATCTCGGCGTGGGCGTGACGATCTATCTCCCCTGCTATATCGAGGGCTGCGGCCTCGCGCTCGGTGACGTACATTTCGCCCAGGGGGATGGAGAGGTGGCGGGTACGGCCATCGAGATGGACGCCGATGTCACGGTGACCACGCGTGTAATCAAGAATGGCCCGGACCTGGCCCGGGGACCTCACTTTGAGGGGCCAGCCCGGCTCCTGGATATTCCGTCGCGGCGATTCTATGCCACTACCGGCTTCCCGCTGAAACTGGAAGGCGAGGTGCCGCCGGACATGGCCTATCTGGCCTCTGCTAAGGTTGCTGGGCTAGAGAACCTCTCTAAGGACGTCTCTCTTGCCGCCCGCAACGCGCTTCTTGAGATGATCGACTATATCGTGGCCAACTACGGGCTGACTCGCGAGCAAGCCTACCTCGTCGCGAGTGTGGCCGTGGACCTGCGAATCGGCCAGTTGGTGGATGCGCCCAACGTGGGCGTTACCGCAATTTTGCCCCTGGACATCTTCGAATAACGACGAAGAGATAAAAAATAGCCTGAGCAGGGGTATCGGAGGTCGGGGGTTCTAGGCAGAATGTATAAAATGAAGTCGGAGGGGGTTCCCATGGCCAAGCGTTTTCTGCACCCGGCAACAGTGTTGCTGGTGGTGATCGCGGTACTTACAGGATTTGCATTCTCGTCTGCTACGCACGCTCAGAGCGGGCAGCAGCCGACAGCGGCTGACGACAGTCCGGAACCCGGACCTGCTCCACGTCGTGACCTTTCCGGGACCTGGACGCCCGCCAGCGGGCCGGGGGGTGGAATTCAGGCGCGCGGCGTACAGGCCGTGCCGAACGACGGGAGGCCGGAACACGCGCTGCCCTACACTCCGTATGGGCGGGAATTGTACGAGAGCCATAGGCCACTGGAGGGCGTCGACGCCGTTCTGCCGGCGTTTCACAATGATCCGAGGAACATGTGCGAACCGCTGGGTATGCCGCGCGTAAATCACTACAACGTCAGGATGACGCAGATCTTTCAGAACCCGTATAAGGTCGCAATCCTTTATCAATATGACAACAAGTGGCGCAATATCTGGATCGACGGGCGAGAGCTTCCCGAGCCGGCTGATGGGGGTGTGATCGCCGGCGGAACCTACAAGGCGTCAAAATGGTATGGGTACTCGGTTGGCGAGTGGATAGACGATTACACATTGGTCGTCCGGACGGCGGGGATGATGCCGGAAGACAGAGTCTGGCTCGATTCAACGGGTCGGCCGATCAGCGACGCGGTGACTGTGGAGGAAGTCTTCCACCGTGTGGACAGCGACCACATGGAGTGGACGGAGACGATCGACGACCCAAAGGTTTACACCGAGCCGTGGGAGACCATGAAGATCCTGTTCAGATTGGCAGACCCTCATACGGACATCATCGAGATGTACTGCTCGCCGGTAGAGATGAAATATTATTACGACTCGTTCGGCAACGCCGCCAGCGGCGTCGAGAACGACGAGAACTAACCTGAAGGTGGTTCCTTCTCCAGGAGTGTCGTGAGGTACGTCGGAGGTCGCCTGTGAAAAGTAAGATTCTTATCCCCGTGTCCCTGTGTCTTGGTGCATTGGTCGTTTCGGTTCCGGTATTCGCGCATCACAGCTCGTTTGCTTTCGATAACGAGAGCACTCTAATCATCAAGGGCAGGGTCACCGAATGGTTCTGGGCCAACCCGCATTGTCTTCTGAAGCTCGACGTGACGACCGACAGCGGTGAGGTAGTCCGTTGGGTTACCGAGACTCAGGCTCCGGCGAACATGATCGACGCCGGCTGGAGGAAGAGCGACCTGAAGCCTGGTGATGAGGTTACCGTTACCGTGCGACCGGCCAGGAACGGCAATCCCGTCGGGAGCATAATGCGCATCGAATTCGCGGACGGTAAGACGTTGCAGGTCCGCCCGAGCGAGACAGTAGGGAACGAATACCACTTGTCGGGCGCGCCCACGAACTAGCGTAATGAGGACCGCTGACTCATGTCTGAAGGATAAGAATGAAGGTTCTCGCGTTTGCAGGAAGCGCCCGTGAAGAGTCGTTCAACAAGAAGTTAGTTCGTCTGGCCGCGAAGGCCGCGGAAGAGGCAGGAGCGGAGGTCACATTGATCGATCTGCGCGATTTCCCCATGCCTCTGATGGACCAGGACCTGCAAGAGCGGGAGGGGATACCGAAACATGCCAAACGATTCAAGGAGCTACTTCGCGAGCATCAAGGGTGGCTCATCGCCGCGCCGGAATACAACAGCGGAATCACGCCGCTGTTGAAGAACTCGATCGACTGGGCATCACGGGCTGAATCCACGAGCGAGAAGCCACTGTCTATTTTTATAGGAAAGACTGCGGCCATCATGAGTACCAGTCCCGGCGGATTCGGCGGGGCGAGGGGCCTAGTGCATGTCCGATCCATCCTCAGCAACATCAAGGTCACCGTGCTCGACGATGATGTGAGTATTCCGAGTGCGTTCAAGGCGTTTGATGATGCCGGCCAGCTCACCGACCCCGATCAGGCGGAATCCGTCCGGAAATTGGCCCAGTCCCTGGTAGCCGCCCTTCAATAGCCTCAGATCTACCTTTATGCGACGTCCACTGTACTGAGGGCTAACCGAAGGCCGGCATTCCGGTTTCCTGGCGATACACGTCACACATGGACCGGTCATCTTTCCCTGCAGGGACAATCTGCAGTTGCTAGAATTTGGCGTCGGTTCAAAACGGTGTTTCCCAAGAAGAAGCGAAACCACGGGAGGCCATGAAGCTCGAAAAGTACGGTTCAATCGCGGCGATCTTCAGCAGCGTTGCGATTGCGGTGACGCTTTGGACGCCGGTGCCCGTCGCGGGCCAGTCCCCGCCGGCATCGGCCCTCGTCAACCAGCGGTCGCAGGAGACCCTGGACGCGGCTCGAGCGGCTTCCCCGCATACGCCGGAGGAGACGTATGCCTACTTCGAGGATGATGCCGAAGCCGCCATCGCGAGGGCCATCGAGAGGGTGTGGGACCCGACGCGGCCTCGCCCAAGCTTTCCACGCACGCCATGGGGCGATCCGGACCTGCGAGGCTATTGGGTCAGCGCTACCTATACGCCGATGGAGCGGCCGGACGAGCTCGCCGGGAAACCGTTCTATACGCCACAGGAGGCGATCGAGGCCTTCCGGAGCGCTGTCGTCCGGGACGGATCTACCGATCCGGCCACCGTGCACTATGACTGGACAGAGTTCGGGATGGACAACTGGCAAAGCCCGATTAGACCGAACCTGCGCACAGCGCTGATCGTGGATCCGCCGGATGGGAGAAAACCGCCTCTAACACCTGAGGGGCGGGCACAGTACCAGGCGCATACGCAGCGTGACACGCTGGAATCCCGGAACCTGTTCGAGCGCTGCATTACGGGAGACCAGGGACCGCCGAGGGTTCCTTCTACCCAGGCCGTCGGTGAATCTCAGATCCTCCAGACGCCGGACTTCGTGCTGATCATCACGCAGGTAAACAGCGAGGTTCGCATCGTCCCCCTGGACGGTGCCCCGCCCCTTGCGGACGGCATCACCGCTTATCTGGGCCTGTCACGCGGACATTGGGAGGACGATACGCTCGTCGTCGAGACGACGAACTTCCATGACAAGGGCAGAGTCAGGCGAATTCAAGAATCCGGGCCGAACCTGCATCTCGTTGAGCGATTCACCCGAGTCGAGGACGACCTGCTCCTCTACGAAGCGACGCT
>JAZFPW010000055.1:0-5363 GCA_036444815.1 Gammaproteobacteria bacterium | reverse complement strand
GTGGCACGACAGACAAGCCGGCTCCGATCTCCGACCAAGAAGCCAACGCGATACTGAGCCGTGTGCAGGAGGGCGTCGACAAGCCTCGACCGAAGGTGTTGTTCGAGCCCGGCGAGGTCGTTCGTGTAAACGATGGGCCGTTCAACGACTTCAACGGTATCGTCGAACACGTCAACTACGAGAAGAGCAAGGTCAGGGTGGCCGTGCAGATTCTCGGTCGATCAACACCCGTTGAGCTGGATTTCGGACAGGTTGAGAAGGCGTAAGCCGTTAGGATTTAGAGATGGCACGAAAGATAGCTACGTACATCAAGTTGCAGATCCCAGCCGGGCAGGCGAACCCGAGCCCACCGGTGGGCCCCGCGCTCGGCCAGCACGGCGTAAACATCATGGAGTTCTGCAAAGCATTCAACGCCGAGACTCAGAAGCTGGAGCAGGGCATGCCGATTCCGGTCGTGATCTCTGTCTATACGGATAAGAATTTCACATTTATTACCAAGACACCGCCGGCCGCCGTGCTCCTAAAGAAGGCGGCGGGCATCGAGAAGGGCAGCGGTACGCCTAACACCGTCAAGGTGGGTAGCGTGACACGGGCTCAACTGGAAGAGATCGCTAAGGCGAAAGAACCGGATCTCAACGCTGCCGACATGGACGCTGCCGTGCGAATCATCGCGGGCAGTGCCCGCAGCATGGGCCTAGACGTGGAGGGTCTCTAGATGGCTAAGTCCAGCAAGGCTCAAAAATCGGTCGCGGAGCGTCTGGAGAAGGGCAAAATTTATTCTGCGGATGAGGCGTTAGGCTTGATCAAAGAACTCGCTCACACGGAGTTTTCCGAGTCCGTGGATGCGGCGGTCAACCTAAGCGTCGATCCGAAGAAATCGGATCAGATCGTGCGCGGCTCGACCCTGTTGCCAAACGGCACTGGCAAGAACGTGCGGGTAGCCGTGTTCGCGCAGGGTGACAATGCAGAAGCCGCGAAGAAAGCCGGCGCGGACCTAGTCGGAATGGACGACCTGGCAGAGAGCATTAAGGGCGGCGCGCTGGATTTTGATGTAGTGATCGCGAGCCCCGACGCGATGCGAGTCGTCGGCAAGCTCGGCCAGATCCTCGGCCCGCGCGGACTCATGCCGAATCCGAAGGTCGGGACCGTGACGCCCGATGTTGCGGCCGCCGTCGAGAATGCCAAGGCGGGCCAGGTCCGCTACCGAACGGATAAGGCGGGAATTATTCACTGTCCCATCGGCACGGTCGGTTTCGAGGCTGAAGCCCTGAAGCAGAATCTGGCGGCGCTAATGTCAGATCTACACAAAGCGAAGCCGGCTTCGGCGAAAGGTGTCTATGTCAAGCGTATCAGCGTCTCTTCGACGATGGGTCCGGGCATTGTCATCGATCCGGCGACGGTCAGCGTTTGAGGCGCAGGGTTCCTAGAGATGCCTGCTAGATTTTTGGCCTGCCCATGGATGGGAAGGAGGGAGCCGGCGGTTGCTGGCTATCATCGAAGACCGTAGGTCCTCGCGGCATTCCGGGAGGGTAATGGCGTAGGCCGCCTGCGCAGATGGTGTTACCTAGATCAGCTTTGCCTGGTGGAGGGCGCACCGTCGAACGTTGCGGACACTTAAGCGGATGGACTGCTCGCGGCGAAGACAGTGTAGTAGCCCGGCAAGTTTGGACTTCGTTGTTTCCTACCAGGAGAAAAGTATGGCGTTAAGTCGGAAAGCCAAGGAAGCGCTGGTCGCCGAAGTCAACTCGGTAGCGGCTTCCGCTCACTCGGTAGTAGCGGCAGAGTACCGGGGGTTGACGGTAGCCGAGATGACCGACCTGAGATCCGAAGCTCGCAGTTCGGGCGTGTACGTCAAGATCATGAAGAACACATTGGCCCACCGGGCCGTGGAAGGGACGGACTTTCAGTGCCTGCAGAAGTCTCTCCACGGGCCGCTGCTACTCGCTTTTTCACAGGACGATCCTGGTGCGGCCGCTCGTGTCATTAAAGGCTTCTCGAAGAAACACGACAAACTGGTCACGGCCTCGGTCGCGATCGGAGGCGAACTCTATGCCGCCTCCGATCTCAATCGTCTCGCTGCTCTGCCGACTCTGGATGAGGCCCGCGCGACGTTGCTCAGGACGCTGCAGGCGCCTCTGACACAACTGGTCCGCACGTTGGTTGAGCCGCCGGCGATGCTGGCAAGAGCGCTGCA
The DNA here is from genome assembly GCA_036444815.1 of Gammaproteobacteria bacterium. Taxonomy (GTDB): domain Bacteria; phylum Pseudomonadota; class Gammaproteobacteria; order Steroidobacterales; family Rariloculaceae; genus SMWC01. Next base: position 3,169 of record JAZFPW010000055.1, on the reverse strand, counting down.
GGCTCGCAGCGATCAGGCCTCTTGACGTATTGGCGAGACGTCATACGAATTTTGTTAACTATTGATCCAAGGAGACTGAAAGATGGCTTTATCGAATGAAAAGCTAATCGAAGAGCTGAGCAACAAGCCGATCATGGAGATCGTCGAGCTGGTGAAGGCGCTCGAAGACAAGTGGGGCGTTTCAGCTGCCGCACCGGTCGCCGTTGCGGCCGCGGGCGGAGCAGCCGCTGGGGACGCGGAAGCCGCTGAAGAACAGACCGAATTCGACGTCTTCATGAACAGCTTCGGCGAGAAGAAGGTCGCCGTCATCAAGGTGGTAAGGACCATTACCGGCCTCGGCCTCAAGGAAGCGAAGGACCTCGTCGAGAGCGCGCCCAATACCGTGAAGGAGGGCGTATCCAAGGACGATGCAGCGGAACTGAAGGAACAGCTGGAGGCAGCAGGCGCAACCGTCGAGATTAAGTGATCCGGCGCAGCCGAGTGCCCGCTAACCAGTCAGCCCGCTCCGCAGTGGGGTTATGGGCGAGGCTTGCTTGTGCACGGAACCCGGCCGTCTTGGCGCGGCCGAATCCTAGATCTTACAACTGCGAACGTGTAGCCGCACGAGCCGGCTTACCGTAGTCGAGGAATTCTGCGATGACGTATTCGTTTACTGAGAAGAAGCGTATTCGGAAGAACTTTGGGAAGCTTCCAAGTATCTTGGACGTCCCTTACCTGCTTACGATTCAGCTTGCGTCTTATCACAAGTTCCTGCAGCGGGACACTGTGCCAGGGGAACGCGAGGACAGGGGGCTGCACTCGGCCTTCAATAGCGTCTTCCCGATAGTCAGTTATTCTGGAAACGCGGCGCTGGAATACGTCAGCTATCGCCTCGGGGAGCCAGTCTTCGACGTGAAAGAGTGTCAGCTTCGAGGGCTCACTTTCGCCGCCCCTCTGCGTGTCCTCGTTCGGCTCGTCATCTACGACAAGGAAGCCACAGGCAGCAAGAAGAAGGTTAAAGACATACGCGAGCAGGAGGTCTACCTTGGCGAGATGCCGCTGATGACCGATCACGGCACGTTCGTTATCAACGGTACGGAACGGGTCGTCGTCTCGCAGTTGCACCGGTCGCCCGGAGTGTTCTTCGATCACGACAAGGGCAAGACGCATTCGTCGGGGAAGCTCTTGTTCTCCGCCCGTGTTATTCCGTATCGGGGTTCATGGCTGGACTTCGAGTTCGATCCGAAGGACTGCGTGTTCGTGCGTATCGATCGGCGACGGAAGTTGCCGGTAACCATCATCTTGCGGGCGCTCGACTTTACGAATAAGGAGATACTCGATCTGTTCTTCGAAAAGAACGAGTTCATCCTGTCTTCCGACGGCATCCAGCTGAAATTGGTTGCAGAGCGACTCCGAGGCGAAACGGCCAGCTTCGACATCAAAGTTGGTCGGAAGATGATCGTCGAGAAGGATCGTCGAATTACCGTGCGGCACATTCGTGAGTTGGAGGCGGCCAAGGTCAAGCATCTCGATGTGCAGCCGGCGTATCTCGAAGGTCGAAGACTCGCGCACGATATCGTCGACGAGGAAACGGGCGAGCTTCTGGCCAGCGCGAACGAAGAACTCACCGAGGAGTTGATCGAGAAAATCATGGCGACCGGCGTGAAAAAGCTGGAAACCTTGTTCGTGAATGATCTGGATCGCGGCCCCTTCATCTCCAATACACTGAAAATTGATGCCACGCAGACACGGCTCGAAGCGCTGGTCGAGATTTACCGCATGATGCGCCCCGGAGAGCCGCCTACCAAGGATGCAGCAGAGAATCTCTTTCAGAATCTTTTCTTCAACCCTGACCGCTACGATCTGTCGGCGGTAGGCCGAATGAAGTTCAACCGCAGGATCGGGCGTTCGGAGTCCGAGGGCGAAGGCATCCTCAGTAAGAATGACATCATCGACGTGCTGCAGACCCTCGTGAACATCCGTAACGGGAATGGGACGGTGGACGACATCGATCACTTGGGCAATCGTCGCATACGCAGTGTCGGGGAAATGGCCGAGAATGCATTCCGTATCGGACTGGTTCGCGTCGAGCGGGCGGTCAAAGAACGCCTGACGCTCGCCGAATCCGAAGGGTTGATGCCGCAGGAAATGATCAACGCGAAACCAGTCGCTGCAGCTGTCAAGGAGTTCTTCGGCTCCAGCCAGCTCTCCCAGTTTATGGATCAAAATAACCCGCTGTCAGAAGTCACGCACAAGCGCCGTGTGTCGGCCTTAGGACCGGGAGGACTGACACGCGAGCGTGCCGGGTTCGAGGTGCGCGACGTTCACCCTACGCATTACGGTCGGGTCTGTCCGATCGAGACCCCGGAAGGCCCGAATATCGGGCTCATCAACTCGTTGGCCGTTTATGCGCGGACGAATGCCTATGGCTTTCTAGAGACCCCCTATCGCAAGGTCAACAAGGGTAAGGTCACTAGCAAGATCGAATACCTGTCGGCAATCGAGGAAGGGCAGTACGTCATCGCACAGGCGAACGCCAATCTGACGCCGAAGGGTCAGTTCGCAGACGACCTGGTTTCCTGCCGCCATCAGAATGAATTCTCGATGTTGCCGGGGGAGCAAATCGAGTATATGGACGTATCGCCGAAACAGATCGTCTCCGTAGCAGCCTCGTTGATCCCGTTTCTGGAGCATGACGATGCCAATCGAGCCCTGATGGGTTCGAACATGCAGCGCCAGGCAGTACCGACATTACGAACGGAGACACCTCTGGTCGGGACCGGCATGGAGCGGGCGGTCGCCGTGGACTCGGGCGTGACGGTTCTCGCTCGACGCGGTGGCATCGTCGACTCGGTAGACGCATCTCGAATCGTTGTGCGGGTCAACGACAAAGAGACGGATGCCGGTGAGGCGGGTGTGGATATCTACGGCCTTACCAAATACACGCGCTCGAATCAGAATACCTGTATCAATCAGCGGCCTCTGGCGAAGGCGGGCGACACGATCGAGGCCGGCGATGTCCTGGCCGACGGGCCGTCTACGTCCTTGGGCGAACTAGCACTAGGGCAGAATCTGCTCGTGGCGTTCATGCCGTGGCATGGCTATAACTTCGAAGACTCGATTCTTATCTCCGAGCGAGTAGTAGAGGAAGATCGGTTTACGACGATCCATATCGAAGAGCTAACCTGTG
>JAZFPW010000054.1:0-7236 GCA_036444815.1 Gammaproteobacteria bacterium | reverse complement strand
TAAGACCGTCGAGCGCTCGTACCGAGCGCGGCGACCGCTCCTGCTAGCGATCCGTCGGACGTAGGTAGGATCTACTGGCGATCCCCTAATTCCGACAGACTGCTAGCCAGGTAATTCAGCGAGCATTGTCTCCAGACGCTCCATGTCGGGTATCAGAGGATACTCGTTGATCATTCGAGTCCGGCAAAGGACCGGCTGGGATTCAGGCCACGAAGGCTGTTCGGACTCCAGCGACAAGACATCGCGGTTAACTCGGACCAGCTGTGGGAATCCTTGCGTGATCATTCCGAAATAGCCGATTTTCAGATCCTCCCCGATTGCATGGAAGATGGCGATTCGAGTCCGCCCCTCCCGGTTTGACGTCTCCTCGCCCGAGATCCCTTCAAACGAAACTACGGGTACTCGCCGACCGTTCCACTCGACCCTCCCCAAGAACCAGCTCGGAAGCCGATCGTCGTCACTGGATCGCTCCGGTCTGCTGAACATGATGACCTCTGCGACACAGACACGCGGCACCAGGAGTCGCTCATCCTCGAGTGGTATCAGCAAGCTATAGAGTTCGCTCGGCTCCGAGCTCATAGTTCTCGGCCCAACAGCGTTTCGATTGCCTTCTTCAGCTGGCCTTCCTGGAAGGGCTTGCTGAGGTAGTCGTTGACGCCGATCTCAATCGCCCGCGCGCGATGCTTTTCACCGGAGCGGGAGGTAATCATGATTATCGGAACATTCTCTAACTTCGGATCATTACGGACGTGGGTCGCGAACTGATAGCCGTCCATCCGCGGCATCTCTATATCGAGCAAGATAATGTCCGGTTCGTGGTCCTGGATTACCCCAACCGCATCCAGGCCATCACGTGCGGTCAGGACGCGGACGCCGTGACGCTCCAATAGTTTTTGTGTCACACGGCGAACGGTAATCGAGTCGTCTACCACTAGCGCCGTTATCTGTTGCTCCAATTTCATCGGAGCGGGCGCCGGCCCGGCGGCCGCAACCTGGGAACGAACCAGCGTACCCATATCCAGGATAACGATGATCCGGCCGTCGCCGAGAATCGTTGCGCCGGAGACGCCCGGTACGCTGGTGATCTGAGATCCGAGCGTCTTTACGACTACCTCGCGGCTTCCTTCAAGCGAATCCGTGAGCAGAGCGGTTGGGCTGTCCCCGGCTCGGATAAGGATTAGCGCGGCGGATAATTCTTCCTCCGGCAGCGCCGAAGGGGCAGCGCCGACGAAGGTGCCCAGATGCTGTACGCGATAGCTGATGCCCTCGTAGTCGATACTCGGCTTATCCTCGGTGAGCAACTCAAGCAATTTGTCTTTTGCGATCCGCGTAACGCCCTCTACGGTGGGTAACGGCAGCGCGAAGGTCTCTTCGCCCACATTCACGATCAGCGCATTGGTGATAGCGAGGGTATAGGGCAAGCGAAGCAGAAAGCGTGTGCCTTCTCCAGGCACAGACTCGATCCGCATGGAGCCACCGAGGTTCTTCAGCTCGTTAGCGACGATATCCATGCCGACGCCGCGTCCGGCCACCTGGGTCAGCTTCCCGGCTGTCGTCAGGCCAGGGCTCAGGATCAGCTTGGCCGCATCGATATCGGACACTTCCTGCCCCTCGGCCACCAGACCCTGCTCGACCGCCTTGCGTCGAATGTTATCCAGATCCAGCCCGGCGCCGTCGTCTGCAACCTCTATCAGCACTTCAGAGCCTTCGCGCTGTAGCTGCACGGTGACGCGGCCCGCTGCCGGCTTACCCTTTTCGCGTCGAATCTCGGGCGCCTCGATACCGTGGACGACGGCATTGCGAAGCAGATGTTCGAACGACGGCAGCATGCTCTCGAGCACCTGGCGATCCAGCTCGCCCTCGCCACCTTCGACGATGAGTTTCGCCGACTTCCCCGACTCGCTCGACGCCTGGCGAACGATTCGCGCGAGTCGTGGCACATGACGCAGAAACGGCACCATCCGCGTCCGCATGAGGCCGTCCTGCAGATCGGTCGTTACCCGGGCTTGTTGCGTAACGAGGGTTTCCGTCTCGTTCGTCAGCGCTCTCAGCAGGTCGTTGATACTCGCAACGTCGCTGGCCGTTTCGGCAAGCGCGCGAGACAGTTGTTGGATCTTGGAGTAGCGGTCTAGCTCAAGCGGATCGAACTCGTCGTCACTCACGCCTTCTTCTTCATGGCGGTGCAATATTTCCGCTTCGGTCTCTGCCTCCAGACTGCGAAGCTGCTCACGCAACCGAGAAACGGTCTGGTCGAGCTCGCCGAGATTGAAATCGATAGAGCGAGCTTGCTGATTCAGCCGGGACTGGAAGATGCTGATCTCGCCGGCGCCGTCGAATAATGAATCGAGCAACTCGGCGTCTACGCGTACCAGCTCTTGGCTTGCGACCGCCTGAGCCAGATGCTCGACCGATGAAACGGTGGTCGCCTCGTCAGCCTCTGCGGCCGCTGCCACTGCTGCCGCCGAATGTTCGTCATCCTCATCACCGGCCGCAGCGAATGCAGATTGGACGCCCTCTGACATGGCGAAGATTCCGGTTTCTTCAGCGCCCTCTGTCCGGTCAGGCTCAAGCGACTGCAGTCCGGGGATCTCCGGCGCTGGCGTTATCGAGGTACCCTGAGTGGCCGTGTCCTCCTGCTGCACCTCGGCGTCGGCTGCCACCGGGGCCGGATCCGCCAGCCGTTCCGCTGGACCGAAGCCGGAATGAAATTGCATCAGTTGCGGCAGTTCGGCGGATGCAGTGGCATCCCTGCCCGCAGAGACCGAATCCCGCATGACGTGCAACTGGTCCAGGCTGCGTTGGATGAGGTCTACGACCTCGGCCGCCGGCTCGACCTGCGCGGCCGATATGCCAGACAGCAGGCCCTCCAACGAATGACTGAGGTCCCCCATCGCAGCGACCCCAGCCATTCGGGCGCCGCCTTTGAGGGTGTGTAGCAGCCGCTGCAACTCGACCAGCGACTTGAGCTCCGCGTCGCCTCTGCGGAACTTCTGCAGCGCGAGCTCGGCACTCTCCAGAATCTCGGCGGCCTCTCCCGCGAATATTGTTGCGATCTCTGGATCGAACTTGACGACTTCAACGGTCGCTTCCGGCTCCACCGCGGGCGGCTCCGCACCCGAGACCGTATCCACAGCGACGAGCGCGGCCAGCTGTTCAACGGTGTCGGAGATATCCTCGGCGAATGTCTCATTGGCGCTCAGCGCATCGGCCATACGCTCGAGCGTATCCACGGCGGCCAGTAGAACTCGCAGGCTGATTTGACTAAGCGGTGACTCCGTTTCGTACTGTTGCTCGAGGTACTCCGCGAGCGGTGTGGTCAGCGCAATTGCCGGCTCATACCCGGCCATGTTGGCGCTGCCTAACAACGTGTGAGAAGCACGGAAAAACGGCTCCTCGACGACCGCGGACTGCTTGTCGTCGATGCTGTTTACCGACTCCCTGATGGTCTCCAGGTGTCCGCGCATTTCCTTGACGAAGATATCTGCCAGGACAGGATCCATCGGCGGCGAAACAGCGCTCTCATCCTCGGGTTCGTCAGTCGGGGCCGAGTCCGCGATCGCTCCGGGTTGGGTCGTCGGACGCATCAGGTCACTGGCACCCGGATCGCCTTCCGCAAACGCGTTAGCCTGTTTAATCAGGAGCTCGACATCGCCACTCGGTTGCGTGCCGATTTCCAGTTGCTCTACCAACTGGGGTAGAAATTCCGCTGCTCGAGTTAGAAACAGGAGCATCTCCGCACTCGGGCTCAACGTACGATCGGTGATGCGGTTGAGAAGACTCTCGATGCTCCATGCGAAGTCACCGATCGCCTCGGCGCCCACGACTCGGCCGCTGCCTTTTAGCGTGTGGAACGAGCGGCGGGCGACATCCAAGGCGCTTGAGTCGTCCTGATTCTGTTGCCAGACTGGAAGATGGCGTTGAATGTTCGCGACTTCCTGTTTAGCCTCTTCGATGAAGATTTCGACCAACTCCGGGTCGGATCGATCTGCGTCGACCTTCATCACCGCCGGGGTCAACTTCACCGTCGTGGCCGCCGACCCGGCATCCTCCGCTACCGTTCCAGCGTCTCGCTCGCCATCTCGCACGGGTATACTGTCATCCCATGGCTCGGGCGAACTCTCGAGCAACGTAAGACAGCGATCCGCGTTGTCCAACATATACCAAGGGTCACGACGCCCTGAGCTGATCGTCTCGATGTAGTATTCGACGCTAACGACGGCGTCTGCCAGACGCTCCGTGAGGTGGGCCGACAACGGCACCGCTCCGGCAGCCAGACGAGCCGCTATGACGCCGCCGATACGCTCCACCACGCCGACAGCTCGTGTCTTGCCGAGCATCAACAGTCCCGCCGTAATGCCCCGGAGTAGCGGCGCAACCTGGTCGAGAGCGCGCATGTCGCCGGGACGCTTGATCAGCTCGACTACAGCTTCCTTGACCCGAGCTAGATTGACGATGCACTCCGCGGTGACAGATTCGGTTGCCTGCCGAAGCTGAGTGTCGGACGTATCTCGAGCCGCATCTTCGTCGTCTTCGAAAGGGACCACGGCTCGGACAAGCTCCGTGTCCAAGGCATCCTCGACCTCCAGGAGCATAGCCGCCATTCGCTCCAACTCCGTCTCAGCGGGAGCCCGCTGGCTGGCAACTATTGCTGTGAGTGCCTTCGCTTCCTTCTGAATGTCGTCCCTGCAGTTGGCCAGCCCCAGCACGCCGAGGGTGTTGCTGATTTTCTTCAGCATCTCCAACTGTGGCTCGAGATCCACTGGGTTTCCCATACCCGTCCGCACGAAGATGTCCAAGGCGTCCTTGACGGTGCCGAGATCCTCCTTGATCGCTTCGGCGACGGCGCGCATGAGCTTCACGCTTGGTCCTGCCAGGTTCTGAGTGGCCTCGGCCAGCGGGTCCTCGCCCGGCACGATTTCAGTGAGTTCGAAAGCTGCACGAATCGCGCCGAGCCGCTCTCCGTCGCCTGCTGCGCGAGCGACGTAGGACAGGAGACCATTAAGCAGCTCTAGCGGAGGGGCCTCGGCGAAGGCCACTTCACCGCGGTCCACGAGACGCTTGAGCTGCCGGTCGGCCTGTCCGACCAAGCGCTTCAGAACGACAGTCGCTTCCAACCCCCCATCCTGAAGAGCCTCTAGCACACCCGTCAGTACGTACCAGAGCTGTCGCGCCGATTCGACACTCGTCGCGTTCTCCAACTCCCGGCTGACGCGGACCAGCTCCGCCAGATCCCCCGCAGAATCTTCATCACGAAACCACCCGAGAAGTGCCGATTCAAACTCGATTCTGAGGCCGCCGACGAGCTGTCTGAAGGCCTCGACGCCCTCTTCGGGGATAGCGCCGGCTTCAGTTCGGCGCTCGAGAGGTGCTAGCGAAGCCTTGTTCAGCAGAACTAGCGTGCCCTCGGAAAGCTGCGGCTTGCCGCAATGCTGGCGAAGATCATTGAGCAGAGGCAGCAGAATCATCGCGACGTCGCGACCGCCGCTTAACAGACGTTCGACATAGGCAGGCAGTTGCACCATCGCCCGGATCAGCGTCCCGATGCCTTTGTCTACCGCGTCCTGGTCATTCGCGGCGACGAGGTACCGGCAAGTCTCTTCCATCTCCTCGGCCAGCAACGCTGCGCCATCGACCTCGGCCAGCTTCAGCGCCCCGCGGGAGAGGTGTAGGAGATCTGCGCAGCGGGCGAGCGACTGCCCACCGCCTTGCCCATCGACGAATTCCTCGAGCTGGGCGCGAGCCTCGTCGAGCGTTGCCGTCAGTTCGCCACTGACCAGATCGAGAGACTGAGCAACCATGGTCTGCATATCAGTGACGGCCGCCACTAGCTGGACTTACGGCGCTTCTGAATGGTCGCTCCTGCCGGGGCGTCTTCCGCCCGCAGCTCCTGCTCCCCCTGTTGCAGGCTGTCGGCAACCTGTCTCTGGCTGAGAATACCGGTGCCTGTCGATACGTCCGGAAGAGCGAAGCCGCTCACCGTCTGACGCAGCTGAGAGGCCAGCTGCGAGAGCTTCCTGATAGCGCTCGACGTTGAAGCGGTGGATGCCATCGCCTTCGAGGTGATTTCCCGCAGGACCTGCATGTTCGTCGTGATATTGGCGGCCGCGACTGTCTGACCTTTCGAGGAAGTCGAGATATTTCGAACGAGAGTCGCGATCTGGTGGGAAACCTGCTCAATCTCAACGAGCGCCGCGCCCGCGTTCTCCGCGAGCAGCGAGCCACCGACGACGTCCGCAGTGCTGAGCTCCATGGCGACGACGGCCTCGTTGGTATCGGATTGGATGGTACTCACCAACACTTCGATCTTCTTAGTGGCGTTGCTCGAGCGCTCAGCTAATTTCTGAACTTCGTCCGCGACGACGGCGAATCCCCGGCCGGCCTCCCCGGCTCTGGAAGCCTCGATCGAGGCGTTCAACGCGAGGATGTTGGTCTGCTCGGCGATTTCCTCGATTAGCGCGACGATATTACCGATCTCCTGGGAGCTCTCGCCAAGACGTTTTATTCGCTTGGACGTATCCTGGATCGTCTCACGAATCGTATTCATGCCCTCGATGGTCCGACGCACGGCCTCGCCGCCTTTGTGCGCGACATCCACTGAGTGGTGAGCCACGTCCGAGCAACGTTCGGCATTACCGGAGACTTCTTCGATCGCAGCCGCCACCTGTGCGATGGACTCCGACGCTGCCGCCGCCTGTTTCGTCTGAGTCTCGCTCGCCCGTACCAAGTGCTGCGATGCCGCTTCGGTCTGCTTCGCGGCTGCATCGACCAGGATCGAGGAATCTTTCACGGTCGTCACAAGCTTCCGAAGCGCTTCAATGGCGTAGTTGATCGAATCTGCGATCGCGCCGGTAATGTCTTCTGTCACCGTAGCCTGGACCGTCAAATCGCCGTCGGCCAGACTCGACAGCTCGTCGAGGAGGCGCAGTATCGCCTGTTGATTCCGTTCGTTCTGCTCGGCATGAAGAGTCGCCGCACGCCTGAAATCGCCCGCGCGCTGGTGCGCAACAATCATCAACAGGGCCAGAATCAGCGCGCCGGTCACTAGCGCGAGCAGCAGGAGTCCGTCGACGGCCTGACCTTCCTCACCGATCCAGAGGAGCGAAGTCGACCAGCCGAGCACACCGATAAGCAGCACGGTCAACGCCGACAGGAGTGTCGCCCAAGGGCTCTTCTTCAGCATCGATTCGCCTAGGCCTCCGTCTCCTCACCCGCTCGGAGAAATCGCTCGTCCCGCAG
>JAZFPW010000053.1:0-4288 GCA_036444815.1 Gammaproteobacteria bacterium | reverse complement strand
AGCGCCGCCAGGCACTGCCTGCTTAGAATGCGAGCCGCGCCCTCGATCCGAGCATTCAGAGCGTACTGTCGGCGGGACTCAACGCGGGATCTTTGCCGAGTTCTATGCCGGGCATGCCGCGGCCGCCTGCAAGTTGGGTCTCCGACTCGTAGAAGCCAAGTAAACAGGATTCGATCAGATCGTCCGCTACGACCGCGTTGGCGTGATTGAGCCAGTAGAAGAAGGACGTTGAACCGACAAATAGGATGATCAAGACATTTTTAAAATTATCAGACACTACCAAGCCCCCGTCTAGGTCCTTACGACCTAATGAGAAGAATGACTCCAATAAACATCGCCAAGGCTATCGCCACGGCGACTAGAGGCCACAACGCCGCCGCAACGGTTGCCACGATTGCTGCCGGTATCCAGCCGAGACCACCGCCGAGAAGGAATCCGTATTCATAGATGGCGTATATGTATCCGATTAGGAACGCTAGGACCCACGTTATTGCAAACCATACCCCGTACATCTCGGCGTTCCTAAGCTAAAGGTACTTTCACAAGCAGGCTGCGATGTGGTTTTTTGCGTGCCGGCTTATGAGAAGACAGTAAACGGTCGTCAGCCGTGATCGGCTTACACAGGTTCTTTCGGCACCAATGTCACCTTGGCCCGTTCTCCCGTGTCGATTTTTCCGTTGAATCTCGCGCCATCCTCGATGACGATACGGCGGCAGAAAATGTTGCCTGTAACATCGGAACCGTTAGCCAGCGTAACTATCTCCTCGCCGTGAATGTCGCCGACAAGTTGTCCTTCGACGATGACCGAGCTGGCATCGATGTCTGCTTTGACCCGGCCAAGTTTGCCGACCGTGAGACGCTTCTTGTGATGGGCGATCGTGCCTTCTACCTGACCTGCGATGACGAGGTCTTCGTCGGCCTCCAGCTCGCCCTTGAATACCAGTGTCGGCCCGATGACCGATACTTTACTGGACCGTAAAGGCAGCGCTTCAGTAATTCTGGGCGGCGACGGCTGGTCTATGCCTTCGTCCTCATCTGACTTCTGGAATATCGCCATGTCGTTTTCCGCATGCGGCTCCGAAATGACACTACGTGGATGTCGTCAAGAATACTCCAGATCGACCGCGTAGCCACGTGTTTCGGCCGTTGGCGGTCATAGCGCGACCGGCCACGCCGCACGAAGGGCGTGCAACCGTTGACGGTGCTGGCCGGAGACCAGCGTCCGCTAGCCTGAACCCGGATTCGGGAATCGCTCGCATAGGCGGCCCGGGCGTTCGCCCGCTATTCTTGCCGCGCGGACGAGTCTGATGACCCCTCGAATATTCTGCGACCGTCAGTGAGTGTCGCCGACGCGATGCTCGCGGTAAAGCTGTTGTTTCGCGCCTGCCAGCCATTGACCTCGAGTACGGTACCGGCCGGCAGGTCCACTGGGCGCCAGCCGAGTCGAATTATGCTATTCGCCGCACGGGTCTCCAGTGCCCAATTGACGACATTGCCGTCGTCGTCCTCGACATCGAGATAAATCCATGAATGCGGATTGGACCACTTCATCTCGGTGACCCTACCCGTCAACTGCACGGGTTTCTCTCTATCGAACTCGGCCGCGAATGCGTGGTGCGCTAGCGTTGTGCTCATAGCACAGGTGGTCGTGAGCCCCGCGACTACGAGTGCTGCTTTGAACGATTGAGTCACTGTCTAGTCCTCTTGATTCTGGTTCGCGCGATATTCGTCGCGGACGTCCTTCAAGTGTTGCAGATCGCCGTTATCTTCGAGACAGGCAACTTCGAGTAGTTCGTCGTCCGCGCGGTTGAAAGGAATCTCCATCGTCCATGGCCGCGTGTATACGATCGGGTCTGTTATGGTTGCACGATATATTACCTGTGTTTCGCTAACCGGTGTGAATGTCTCGACAACAGTCTGAGCGTGACTTATGACGTCGCCTACTTCATTGAGCCAGGCTTTACCGTTGAAGTTCCGTGACTCCACGACCAGCGTATCCCCTTCCCAGCGACCGACCGAATCGCCTTGCCAGAGTCGCAATTCGTCGGGCAGGTGGTCGCGGCCATCGAGCGGAATCTGGCGCCACGACATGCGCTCATGCAAAACGATGACATACCCCGGCGGCTGCAGGATATAGAACGGCGCCGGCACGTAGTGCGAGCGCGGTACGCCCGCGACGAAGCAATGTGCCGTTGGATCGTCGTAGCCGCGATGCGGTTGCGCGCGATCGATGCGCTCCACTCTCGCCCATTGCTGATAAGGTAACGTGCCGTCGGTCGGGTCTATCACCTGGCCGCGACTCGGCGGCAACATAATGCCCCCGTCGTGCCGTTCTAGCCCATAGTTCGCGCCGCCCGCATCTGCCATTAAGTAGCCGCTGATGTCGGGCGTACCATTGGCGAGCCGCGAAACGTCAGGCGGTGTGGTCAAGGCAGGCAGCTCCTTGCCGGCGTTAGCATCGAACGCCTCGTTGTCGGCCGGCACCGAGGCCGGGTACCATGTGCGCTCGTCGCGCTCAAAAGCACCGTCGGCCTCTTCCTTATCCGCCTGACACTGGTATTCGAGAATGCGGTCCATGTGTGTCTGCCGATGCAGTGCCATGCGAATCGTCCAGGGCCGTGTGAATACTTCCGGGTCTTCGATCGTTGCTTCGTAGTCGATCGTGTTCACATCACGCATGCGGTAACGCTCGGTTACGCGCAAGGCGCTGCTGTGAAAGTTACCTGCCGCGTCAAACCAGCTCTTGTCGTTGTGGTCGGTGACCTCGACGACGAGGACGTCGCCTTCCCAGCGCCCGCGCGAATTACCCATCCACGACTCGATGCCCCGATAACGTGGCGGCTCGCCGTCTATATAGATCAGCCGGTATACCTGCTGCCACTCGAACGTAATCGCGACGTGCTCGTCGGTTTGGAAGATATGGAACGGAAACTCCATCGTCATGATGCGCGGTACGCCCGGCAGAAAACAATTTCGAAGCGGGTCGGCCGTCGCGCGATTCTCGAAGTTCGCATGTTTCTGCTCGGCGGCCCAGGGCTGATACGGAATCGTGCCGCCATCGATGATGCTGCGGCCTGCCGGCATATCGCGTCGAGCAACGTGATCCTCGAGATCGTAGGAGGCGCGGTTGGAAACTCGCCAGATGCCTTGCAGGTCGGGTCTGCCGTCGGCTGTGCGCGGCTGGGGCTGCGCGGCCGCAGACCCGGCGACGACCGCTAGCAATATTAAGAGACGAGGAAGCACGAGATCCTCCACCGATCGGTCTTCATGGTCGGCCGGAAATCCATGTTGTTCAACTTTTCTCCCTCAGATATGCGACAGCGTGAAGTTTAGGGGCTAAGTATAAGTTTCTGGATCCGCCAATTGTTCAAATCAGCGACATAGAGCACGTCCTCTTGTGAGCAGTCTATGCCGTGAATCCAGTTGAACTGGCCTAGTTGCTTACCAGATTCACCGAGCATGCCTAGAATTTCTCCATTCAGCGATAACTTATAGATGCGGCCCGGGTGCTGATCAGCGGCCCAGAGGTATTGGGTCTCGCCTTTGGAAATACATAACGCCCAGGGCTGGGTCTGATCCGGCTGATTCGGATTCACGTTACCCAGGACAGGCTGTAGCGTCTTGTCAAACGGCGCATCGAGCAGAATGATTCGTAGAAAGTTACCGTCAGAGTCGAAGACCTGGATGCGTCGGTTACTGCGATCGGCGACATAGATGTTGCCTTCCCGATCCGCTTGGATACTGTGAGGAAGATTTAACTGGCCGGGCTCGGACCCATAGGACCCCCAGGACTTAATCCAATTTCCGTATTTATCGTACTTCGCTACGCGCGAGTTAACGTAGCCATCACTGATAAAGATATTGTCATCGCCATCCCAGGTGACATCGGTCGGGCCACCGAAATAACCGTCAACCTGTATCGCATCGGTGGGGCTCACGTGTTCGTATTCGTCAAACCCTTCAGGACGCCGCCCAAGGTTTAGGGTGACGTATCCGGCTGGATCGAACTTGATAGCCGTATGTGCGCCTTTATCTACGAGCCAGAGATTGTCGTATCTGTCATAACGAATAGAGTGTGAGTAACCTAAGCCATAGACGCGCTGGCCGATCTCTCGCAGAAAATTCCCCTGTTCATCAAACTCCAATAGCTGCGAGGTGGCATTGCCATAGACCGGCCCTCCTGAGTTAGCAGATCCCGGGTGATTCAAGACCATGATGTGGCCCCTAGAGTTGACGGCCACACTCAGGGTCTCTCCGAGATTCATTTCAGGAGAGTACTTGAGAAAGT
>JAZFPW010000052.1:0-3898 GCA_036444815.1 Gammaproteobacteria bacterium | reverse complement strand
CGTGATCAGGTGGGTGCTGGTGTTCGCCCTGTTGACGATGACCGCGGTGCTCTTCTTCAACTCCATCGGCCGAAGCGTCTTGAACGTTTCCTTTGTCGGCGGGCCCGCGCTCGGGCGTCTTCTGATCATTTGGTTGACGTTCTTGGGTGGGTATCTGGCCGTGCGATCAGGATCGCATATTACCGTCGACGTTCTGCAGCGCCTGTTACCAGCGTACGCCGTTCGCAGAATGCCGATCCCGGTAGGCCTCATCGGAGCCGCTACGACCGGTTATATAACCTGGCTCAGCGCTATCTTTACCTGGACTCGCTTCAGCGCCGGCCAAATAGATCCGATGCTTGAGATCCCGTCCGGCTTCTTCTACTTGCCCGTTCCGATCGGTGGGCTTCTAATGACCATGGCGTTTCTCCAGGTCGCGTTAACGTGCATCATCGATAACGACAATCACCGAGCACGACCGCCCGCGCCGACATCCAGAGCTACGTAAGGATGGCGGCTCTACTATTCGCATTCGTCGCAGTATTCCTGCTGTTGATCTCCGCGCCGGTATTCATCGCGATACTCGCGCCTACGCTGCTGTCGTTCGAGTTGTTCGGGCCACCGCTGCCGGCCATGGTGCTGACTCAGCAGATGATGCAGGGCATCAACAAGTTCAGCCTGCTCGCCATCCCCTTGTTCATGTTCTCCGCCGATATCATTTCCAGAGGCGAGATTAGCAGCAGGCTGTTGCGGGTGGTCGAGACCAGTGTCGGGCATCTTACCGGGGGCGTCGCGATTACGACGGCCGTCACCTGCGCGTTGTTCGGCGCGGTTTCCGGTATCGGGACAGCTGCCATCGTGAGCATCGGCCCGATCGTCTATCCAGCACTCTTGAAGCAGGGCTACAGCCCGGGTTTTTCCGCAGGCTTGATTCTTTCGGCCTCTACATTAGCCATGTTGGTTCCGCCTGGCGTTGCGATGATTCTCTACGCGTTGGTGACGACGAGCTCGGTCGGAGGCGTCTTTCTGGCCGGCCTGAGTGCGGGAGTCGTTCTTATGCTTCTCCTGACGATCTATTGTTACGCCTACGCGGTCATCAACAAGGTCGGACGTCAGCCGCGCGCGTCCTGGCAAGAACGTGGCGTCAGCTTAAAGCGTGCCGGTTGGTCGTTGGGCCTGCCGATCATTATTTTCGGTGGTATTTACGCGGGCACGTTCACGCCGACAGAAGCGGCATCGGGCGCCTGCGTGTACTCGTTATTCGTTGAGACGGTCGTGTACCGAAAGCTCAAATTCCATGAGCTATTCGACGTGACCGTTAAATCCTCAATTATGATCGCATCGTTGCTGATTCTGCTCACCGCGGGGTCAGCTCTGGCCTACTTCCTGACTCTTCAGGATGTAGCGCAGATAATTGCCGGATTCATGGAGGGTAGTTCCCGTAATGAGCTGCTGATGTCGATTAACGTGGTATTCCTGATTGCCGGGATGTTTGTCGACCCGAACTCCGCGATCATCGTCTTGACACCCCTGTTCGCCCCGATCGCGCAAGCGCTTGCGATCGATCCTCTTCACCTTGGGGCCGTGATAGTATTAAACGTCGCGATCGGGATGGTGACGCCGCCATTCGGGTTGAATCTATTCGTCGGAGTCATGACCTTCAGAGTGCCGTTTCTGGAGCTATCTCGAAGCATGCTGCCCTTCATCGGTATATCCCTGGTTGCACTAATTCTGGTCTCCTACGTGTCGACACTGGTCACGTGGTTGCCCGGAGTCGTCGGCCTGTGACTGAACGACCGGGAGTGCGGCGCGACCGAGCGAATCTACGTCGCTACGGGCTCGCCACGGCGACCGCAATAGGCTGTATCGTCTTGAGCGTCCGGATTGTGGGTGCCCAAGAGTCTTCCCCCGACCTTTCCGGAGTCTGGAGCACGACCGTTACCACGTTCGGCGATCCGGCCTGGAGCGTCGAAGATCTATTCGCGTGCAACTGCACGAGCGCAACATACGAGTACATTAACCGGCTGTTGCATGATCCGACGAACGATCATCTGTCGGCTGAGGAACTTCAGCGGGTTGTACGTGCGTACAACATGCAGATTATCTCTAGTCTGCAAACCGAAGCGGGCAGGGAGCACGATGCGGCCTACGACCACGCGGACGATCCCGCTATTCAGTGCGAGCCGTTTGGGGCTTTTCGCACCATATTGCACAACGACCCGATTGAATTCGAGCACTATGCCGACCGCATCGTAATCAGGACGGAAGACATGGCGTCGGATCGCACCATATACGTCGACGGCCGTGGACATCCCGTAGCTGAACCGACGAGCCTTGGGCATTCGATCGGTTGGTTCGAGGGTTCGACTCTGGTCGTTGAAACCGTCGGCGTGAGCGCCAATGTCGCAGACGACAATCTCCCTATTCACAACAGCGATCAGGCGACGAGCGTCGAGCGCTACACGATCAGCGAAGATGGAAGCAGGCTGCACATGACGTTTACTTTGACTGATCCCGTTAGGTTCCGCGAGCCATTGACGCTTGAGCGGACCAGGATCTTCACGCCCCAGGTGCCATTGGAAGACGCTCCCTGCGAGTCGATTTCCGGGCAGCGTTAAGGAGAGGCTCAGAACATGATAAGCAAAATATTGGTCTTCACGTGTGCGGCGCTATTGATCTCCACTTCCGCGCTGGCCCACCATAATCCTGGGGCGCACTATCTGGTCGATGAGAGAATGGAAATCGACGGCGTGGTGACCGAGTTCCGTGCGGTGAACCCACATGCCCGGATCTATTTCGATGCCATGAACGAAGCAGGGGATCTCGAAGAATGGATGGCGGAGGGTGACAGCGTTATTAATCTCAGGCGCTCAGGCTGGACCGACGACCAACTCAAACCCGGGGACCGCATTCACATCATCGGGCGTCCGTCGCGAAACGGATCCAATCTGGTGGAATGGACGTTTATCACACTCAGTGATGGCACGGAGATCGGTGGTGGAAACGGGCAGCTGGGAGAACGCCTGAGAATTCTGGAAGAGCGCCTGGCCCAGTTCCGCCGGGAGCGCGGTCGGAATTAATATCGCGCCTGCCTTGGCGACGCCGGCTAACGTCCTTCCCGTTCTGGAGGGTAACGAGACGACGGACATCTGCGTGGTCGGCAGCGGCTTTGCCGCCGGACTATGGCGCAGTCGAAAGCTCGGTCAGGTCACGAGGAAATAAGCTCGACTCAACCGATCGGCAACTGATTGGTCTTGCGTACCGTTCGCAGCGCGAAACTCGAATTAACGCGATCAACGCCCGGCAATCGTGTCAGGTATTTCTGGTGAATCCGTTCGTAGTCGTTCACATCCGCAACGACAACCCTCAATACATAGTCATGCTCCCCGGTCATCAGGTAGCACTCCATGACCTCGGGTATCTCTTGTACCGCCTCTTCGAACGCGTTGAGCTCGGTCAGGTCCTGGCGCTCGAGCGTGATATTGACGAACACGTTGACCGGGAGTCCGGCTTTCGCCTGATCGACCTGCGCTACGTAGCCCTTGATCAGGCCGGACTTCTCGAGCGCCCGGACCCGACGCAGGCACGCCGACTCGGACAGCTTGGCGCGGTCCGCCAGGTCGACATTTCTGATGCGGCCATCGGACTGCAGGACTGAGAGGATCGTGAGATCGAACCGATCGAGCTTCATAGCGCAAGTATATGTCATATATTCAAAAAAATTAGCAGAAAGCGCCAGTTTTGAGTGATTTTTTCGGGGTTTTGCATCTTTTCTCCACCGATATCCGGGTATTCTTCGAGAGGCTGAAGGCGATCAGGCCCTTGAGCCTGGAGGGTACCGGGCATGCGAATTGGCGTCCCCAGGGAAATCAAAGTTCATGAGTACCGCGTCGGCTTAGTGCCGGCCAGCGTTCGCGAG
>JAZFPW010000051.1:0-2095 GCA_036444815.1 Gammaproteobacteria bacterium | reverse complement strand
GGTATCGGCGAGTGGTCGGTCGGCCGCGGCCTGTTCAACGAGCAACCGCTCGGGGAAGCGGCACGGCTCGCGCAGCGCAGGATCGCCGAGCGCGGCTGGACCTATCACCAGCACATCCATTCTCCCGACGAGATCGATGCGCACCTGGATGTCTGGGAAGAACTCAGTGACGAGTTCGACATCGCCGCCATGCGCTGGACGCCCGGACACTTGAGCAATATCACGCCGCAACTCGTGGAGCGAGCCGTCTCGATGGGTTTAGGCCTCGGCGCGCACGGCCAGCCTTATCACAGCGGTAACGCCGCCGGGGGCCCGCCCTGGCGAACGATACTGAACAGCGGTGCCGTCGCCGTCGGCGCGGGATCGGATGGCGCGCGTATCAACGTACTGAACCCCTGGTGCATCATCTATTACATGGTGACCGGCAGAAACGTCGCCGGCGAGCTCACGAACGCCGACGAGACCGTCAGCCGTTACGAAGCAGTCCGCTACTACGCTTCGGTCGAACAGGGCTGGTTCACGAAGGAAGACGATACGCTCGGCGGCATCGACGTCGGCCGGTTCGCCGATCTCGTCGTGTTAAGCGCGGACGTTTTCGATCCGGCGGTCGTAGGTGATGAAGCTATCCGGCAGATGACTTCCGTATTAACGATCGTCGGCGGGGAGATCGTCCACGACGCCGGCGTCCTCTAAGAAGCGTCGGTTAATCAAAGTCGACCCGGGCGCCGGCTTCCTGGCCAATACGGGTCCACCTAGCACGCTCTGGATTCCTGGACTCTTGCGGATCTCGAGCTCGCGTGTCCGCCGACCGGACGCTACAACGGAATCGGTTCGTCGAGGACCAACGCCCGGACGTACTTCCCGGACGGAGAGCCGTAAGACAGCACTTCGTCGTGATAGGCACGCAGCGAAAATTCGTCCCCGAGTTTCGCTTCAACCTCACGCCGTAGATCGATGTGCTCCTGGTAGCCGACGAAGTAGGTTGAAAGTTGCGTCGAGGTCAGTTGGGCACGAGTCCACTTACCGGCCGCTTCCCGCTCCTCCTGAAACGCGCCCTCGATCATCAGCGCCATCGCCTCATCACGCGTCATGTCGTCTACATGAATCGCCTGATCGATGATCGCGTTGACGACGGTACGCAGGTACCACTTGAGATTGATCAGACGCATCAGCGGATCGCCGTCCAGGTAACCCTCATCGATCATCGTGCGCTCCGCGTAGACTGCCCAACCTTCGATAAACGTACCCGAAGAAAGCACCGCCCGAAGAACGGAAGGGTACCGGTTCGAGTGGGCTAGCTGCAGGTAGTGCCCCGGCATGGCTTCGTGAATCGTCAAATCGTGGATCGACAAGAGATTGTATTCGCGCAGGAATGACAGAGCCTGCTCGTCGCTCCAATCCTCCGGCAGCGGGGCGACGGCATAGAAGGTCTTCTCGCCGACATCCAACGGACCCGGCGAGTCGCAATAGGCGACGGCCACGCCGCGCTGGAACTCCGGCATCAAGACGATGTCGATCGGGTCATCGGGTACGCTGACGAGATCTCTCTCGACGACGAACGCCGTGGCCTGCTCGAGCGTCGCCGTCGCAACCTCCACCAACTGCTCCCGGTCTGGCCGTTGCAGGTATGCCTCCTCGAGCGCCGCGCGAATCACGGCCTGCTGCAAGGCCTCTTCCGGCTGATCCGGTAACTCAACATACGGATACTTGGACCGATAGACCGCGCTGGCGACTTCATACATCGCTTCGCGGACGCTTTGATACTCGCGCTCGGCCCGCGTCCGGATTTCCTGGCGCGTCAGAGCAGAATTCAGCGTGAAGCCAAGTTTGCGGTCGAAGCGCTCCGCGCCTAGCCGGAAATCCGCCTGTGCGGATGGCAACAATTCAGTCTCCAGCCAGGCCTGCTGCTCTGCGGCCGCGCTTCGAGCGATCGTTATCGCGCCCTCGAGTCGCGTTCGAACGGCCGGAGCAACGTCGCCTAATGCGGGAACGACCATCGTGTCTATCAGGGATATCAGGCCGGCGTGCTGTCGGATCGCGGTTTCGGCGTGGATCGGCGGCACTCGAGCCGGATCGAGGCTCGCGCGTAACTGCT
>JAZFPW010000050.1:0-3557 GCA_036444815.1 Gammaproteobacteria bacterium | reverse complement strand
TCCACAATCTTGTCAGTCTGTCGATCGTGAAACTCGGGAGCGTCAGCGACGTCCGTGGTGAGATTGAGTACGTTGTCGTGGCGTGCGACCAGGTGCCCGTCTCGCGTGCTGACTAAATCGAGCTCGATAAAGTCCGCCCCCTGCAGGACGGCTGTCGAATAGGCGGCCAGAGTGTGCTCTGGTAGATAGCCGCTGGCGCCGCGATGGGCGATCACGATTGGCGGAGCGTTCGGCCGGGCCATTCGCTCCGGCCCGGCGCGCTGGACTTGTCCTCCCGCATCATGGGTTGGCCCCAAGCCGATCGCGATTAACAGCAGGGCCTGACTTGTAGTTCGAGCGCTTGCCACAGTATGAGTATCCGCATTCAGAGAAGCGACGCCGGTATGTTAAACGGCTTCGATCGATTTTGAGAAGCGCGCGCGGAAATCGGCCTGGGAGCGGCGCTATCCGTTCGTCTCGCGCGTGGGTTAAGCTGCCCGTCCCTTTTTTCAGGACGGCCCGCCCGCCTAGAGACCATGACCGACGGATCGACAACCCCCGGCTCTGTCCAGCGGCCATTAACCCATCGGGCGGTCCTGTCGATGGCTCTACCGGTCATGATCTCCAATGTTTCGACACCGTTGATCGGTGTCGTCGATACCGGAGTCGTGGGTCAGATCCCGGATCCAGCCTATATCGGCGCCGTCGCGGTCGGCTCACTGGTATTCACGTTCGTCTTCTGGGCATTCGGTTTTCTACGTATGGGAACGACCGGGCTGACCGCTCAGGCGCTGGGCGCCCTAGACACCGATGAGATGTCGGCGTGCCTCGGTCGTGCGCTGCTGATTGCAGTCGCGGCGGGCACGGCGCTGGTTCTGTTGCAGTGGCCGATCCGTGAATCGGCTTTCGCACTGCTCAGTGGTAGCGTCGGAGTCGAAGGGTTGGCACGCGAGTATTTCGACATTCGCATCTGGGCGGCGCCGGCGACATTGGCGAACTACGCGTTGCTGGGATGGTTCATCGGGCTCGGTAGAACTGACATCGGGCTCGTACTGCAGCTTATTCTGAATCTGTCCAACATGGCATTAGATGCGTTGTTCGTGCTGGGTTTCGGCTGGGACGTGCGGGGCGTCGCGCTGGGGACGGTGCTTGCAGAATGCATTGCCGCGGCGGTCGGTTTGCTAATCGCGGTGCGCTATCTGCACGGCCTCGGCGTACGTTGGCCGATCGTCCGTCTGTTAGACGCTGCGCGCCTGCGGCGAACGTTCGCGGTCAACGGAGACATCATGCTCCGGTCGCTGGCGTTGATCCTCGTTTTCGTCTGGTTTATGGCCCAGGGGGCGAAGCAGGGCGACGTAATTCTTGCCGCGAACGCGGTGCTCATGCACTTTATTTCGGTCGGCGCATTTCTTCTGGACGGCCTGGCGTTCACGGCGGAGGCACTCGTCGGCCGCGCGCTGGGCGCGGCCCATCGCGCAGGCCTGAAGGCGGCTGCGGCCATGACGACGATGTGGGCCGCCGGCGTTGCGGTCCTGATCTCGGTCGCACTCATTACATTAGGTGCCCTGTTTATCGACGTTCTCACAGTGGACGCCGCAGCACGGGAGGCGGCCCGAACTTATCTTCCCTGGGCGGCGGGCGCACCCATACTCGGCGTCTGGGCGTTTCAGCTCGACGGTATTTTTATTGGTGCAACTCGCACGGCGGATATGCGTAACGCGATGCTGGTGTCAACGACAATTTTTCTCGTAGCCTGGTGGGTGTTGCTGCCGTTCGGCAATCACGGCCTCTGGGCCGCGCTCTACGTCCACTATCTCGCCCGCATCACATCGCTGTTGTACTTTTATCCGAGGCTAGTGCGCTCCGTGCCCGCTTGAGTGTGCGCGCTTCGGTGCGCGTCGCTTGGGATTCAACTGGTACGGTGTTATGTTCTCGGCAAGACCGGTTATAAGATAAAGCCAACCTACCAGCCGGTGGGGAGATTAGCGATGTTCCAAACAGTATTCTGCCGACGTCGATACGGGATCAAAGCCGCCGCGATAGCGCTAGTCGTGCTCCCGGGATTTGCCGTTGCGCAAAGCTTCACCCATGTGCATCTTCGCACGCCGGATCCGGCAGCCGCGGCTGAGTGGTATCACACGCTCGTCGGAGGGGAGCTCCGACCTTCGGCGGGGGGTATGGGCGCCGTCAGGCAGGCCCACGGTTCGATCTCGACCATGCTCGACGACGCGGACGCCCAGCCGAGCAGTGGCAGCGTCATAGACCATTTCGGTTTTGCCGTAACAGATGTCCCGGCCATGGTCGAGAAGGCGCGCGTCATGGGTGCGCAGGTCATCTCCGAGCCGCATCCCGGGTATACGGGAATCACGATCGCGATGATTCGAGATCCCTGGGGGACGAATGTCGAGTTGCTCGAGGATCCCGATTACACCGGCATCCAGCACGTCCATATGGTGACAGAGGACGCCGAATCGCTGCGTGACTGGCTGCTCGAAGTGTTCGGCGGTGAGTACGACCCGGAGCGAGGAGGCGGCCGCCTTCATGCGATCCGCTATGACGGCATCTGGGTTTATCTCTCGGAAGCGCAGGAAGGCAGTACGGCCCGGAGTCGCGGCCGCTCTCTGGATCACATGGGGTTCTCGGTGACCGACATGGATGCGACCGTGGCAAAGATCGAGGCCAGCGGCTACACGCCTTATGTGATTCGGCCGAATCGCCCGGGCGGTACGACCTTGCTGATGTTCTTCGAGGGCGCTAACGGCGTCCATTTCGAGATAGCGCAGCCGGGAGGCGTGCAGTAACGAAGCGCCAGCAGGCCGCCGCGTAGCCGCAGCCGGTTGCTCGGGATAGGGGCGAACTCCTCGTCGACTATGCCCGCGGCAAATCCAACTGCACGCGGAGACCCGGGCGATTGTCCTGCATCGCCACTGAGCCGCCGTGTAAGTTCACGACGGCAGCCACGAGGCTGAGCCCTAGACCGCTTCCCGGCGAGCCCCGATGCGTCTCGAGTCGATAGAAGCGCTCGAATACACGCTGACGTTCGTTCGTCGGGATACCGGTCCCTGAGTCGGCTACGACAATGCGGGCACCTGAAGGATCCGCATCGAGACGAATGGCGACCGTTCCGTTAGCGGGGGTGTATTTGATGGCGTTGTCCACGAGATTGGAGATAGCCTGAAACAGTAGATCCCGGTCGCCCGAAGCTTGCGCCGGCGTTGCCGTAGCAGCCGTCAACCGCAGGTCCTTCTCCGCCGCCAACGGCTCGTAGAGTTCCACGACATCGGTGACGAGTTCGTTGAGCCTGACCTCGTCGAACTCGCTTCTTCGGCTGCCCGCCTCGATCTGCGAAATTCTCAACAGGGACCTAAAAGTCGCGAGGAGCGCGTCCGCCTCGCCGAGGGTGTCTTCGATTCTTCCGCGCATCTCGTCGCCCTGTGCGTCACCCTGTAGCTGCTCGAGATGGTTCCGCAGGCGCGTCAGCGGCGTCCGGAGGTCGTGTGCGATCGCGTTGGACACATTGCGTACACCCGTCATCAACGTCTCGATCTGGTCGAGCATCTCATTGAGGTTGGCGCCCA
>JAZFPW010000049.1:0-2256 GCA_036444815.1 Gammaproteobacteria bacterium | reverse complement strand
TTGCGCTGCGCTCCGCGTACTGGCGGCGCTGATGGTTGCGGGAGTTGATCTCCGGCAGGTAGAGTCGGCGCCCGTAGATCGTGGAGACGTAGCCGTCTTTCCGGGCTCGCTCGCGAGTCCGGTCCATGTAGTCTTTCACGCCGGGATAACGGCTGAAGTACAAATCCACATACTGTTGGGCCTGGCCGCGGTCGATGCCGAGTTGACGCCCCAAGCCGAATGCCGACATTCCGTAGATCAGGCCGAAGTTGATCGCCTTAGCCGAGCGGCGCTCGTCGTCCGATACCTCGTCCGGGTCCACGCCAAAAACCTCCGCGGCCGTCGCCCGGTGGATGTCGGTATCGGCGGCGAAGGCCGAGAGTAACCCGGCATCCTCCGACAGGTGGGCCATGATGCGCAGCTCGATCTGAGAGTAGTCCGCGGCCAGCAGCTTATACCCCGGTGGTGCGACGAAGGCCTGCCGGATGCGCCGGCCCTCGGCCGTGCGGATCGGGATATTCTGGAGATTCGGGTCCGATGAAGAGAGCCGCCCGGTCGCGGCGACGGCTTGATGGTAAGACGTATGGATGCGGCCGGTTCGCGGATTGATCTCGGCGGGCAACTTGTCGGTATAAGTCGACTTGAGTTTTGCCAGCGTCCGATATTCGAGGAGCAGTTTCGGCAGCTCATAGTCTTCGGCGAGATCCTGCAGCACGTTCTCGGCCGTAGACGGCTGCCCTTTCGGCGTCTTGCCGAGCACCGGCAAGCCGAGTCGATCGAACAGTATCTCCTGGAGCTGTTTCGGCGAGGATAGGTTGAACGGACCGCCGGCTAGCTCGTGCACGGCGGTTTCGGTCGTCGCCATCGCCGCGGCGAGCTCCTGACTCTGCTGTTGGAGCATGCCGGCGTCGACCAGCACGCCGAGATACTCCATCTTCCGTAGCACGTCGACCAGGGGCTGCTCGATCTCCAGATAGAGCTTCTTCAGCGACGGTGTCTGTTCGAGCTTCGTCCACAGCGCCTGGTGAAGCTGCAACGTGATGTCGGCGTCTTCCGCCGCGTAGGCCGACGCGACGTCGATATCGACCTCATCGAAACGAAGCTGCTTAGCGCCTTTACCGGCGACTTCCTCGTACTTCGTGGTTTTGACGCCGAGATACTTACTGGCGACGGAGTCCATGTCATGGCGCGTGGCCGTGGAGTCGAGGACGAACGACTCCAACATGGAGTCGAACGCGATGCCGCCAAGCTCGATGCCGTGATTGCGGAACACATGCGCGTCGTATTTGAGGTGGTGTCCGACTTTCGGCGACGCCCCTTCGAGCCACGGCTTCATGCGCGCGAGCACGTTGTCCCTGTCCAGTTGCTCGGGCGCGCCCGGGTAGCGATGCGCGACCGGAATATACGCCGCTGCCCCCGCTTCCACCGACAACGAGATGCCGACGAGTTCGGCCTGCATATAGTCGAGGCTCGTCGTCTCCGTATCCAACGCGACGAGCCCGGCCGACTCGATACGGGCGAGCCAGGCTTCCAGCGCGTCGTCGCTCAACACGGTCTCGTAGTCTGCGGCCGGCGGGTCAGGCGCCTGCTCTTCGAGCGGGCCGATACGCCGGAGCAGGTTTTTGAGCTCGAGCCGTTCATAAAGTTTCTGTAATCGCTCCGCGTCGGGCTCGCCGCAGAGGAGTTCGGCCGGGTCGCGCGGCAAGTCGACGTCACAGACGATCGTCGTCAGCTCTTTGTAGAGGGGTAGATGCTCGAGCGCGCCGCGGAGATTCTCCCCGGCCTTCCCCGGGATATCTTCGGCATGGCTCGTAATCGTGTCGAGATCTTTATACTCGGCGAGCCACTTCGCCGCCGTAACCGGGCCGACCCCGGGTACGCCCGGAATGTTGTCGGCGCTGTCGCCGACCAGTGCGAGGTAGTCGATTATCTGCTCCGGCATCACGCCGAACTTCTCGAACACGCCGTTCGGGTCCATCGTGGTATGGCTCATCGTATTGACGAGCGTGACGCTCTCGTTGACGAGCTGGGCCATATCCTTGTCGGAGGTGGAGATCACTGTGGTCAGTCCCGCCGCGGTGGCGCGCGTTGCGAGGGTGCCGATCACGTCGTCGGCCTCCACGCCTTTTATACGCAGTACCGGCAGGCCGATGGCTTCGACGGCCTGAACCAGCGGTTCGATCTGCGGGCGGAGGTCTTCGGGCATCGGCGGCCGGTTGGCTTTGTAGTCCGCGTAGAGATCGTCGCGGAAGGTCTTGCCGGGCGCATCGAAGACGA
>JAZFPW010000048.1:0-3548 GCA_036444815.1 Gammaproteobacteria bacterium | reverse complement strand
ACGCGCTCGACGAGTTATCGCGGTTGGATAATGTCGATATTGTCGTGCCAGGTCACGCGGGTCTTGCCAATCAGCAGTCCTTTGTGTATTTCCGTGAGTGGCTCGTAACCCTCAAAAGCCGCGTGCTGGATGAGATGATTGCAGGGGCGTCCATCGAGGAGATTCTGGAGCGGGTGCGCATGGAAGACTTCTCCGATTACGGCAACTACGACAACTGGCTCCGCGCCAATGTCATTTCCATGTGGGATTATCTGTATCGTTGGCGGGAACCGAGCGAGGGTCTGAACCGATACCAAAACCTCTATCCGGTCGGTTTCCCACTCGGCGGAATCGAGATGGGTCCGGATTGAGCCGCGACCAGGCAGGACTAAGCGGATACGGCAGTTTCTGGCCGTAAGCGGACGTTCGAGATCGGTCTACGTCTGGCCCGTGCGCTACTTCAGCCTGCTAGCGTTTCTCCTGGTGCTCGCACCGTGTGTCGGCGAGGCTCAGACTGAAGCTGCCCGGATCTACGTTCGGTACATCGAATTTCAAGGTGTCACGCGAATAAACGACGATGTGCTGCGGCGGGAGCTGCTGCAGCTGGAAGGCGGCTACCTCAATACGGTCGCACTGGAGCAGTCCCGGCTGCGACTCGAGCAGCTAGCGTACATCGAGCGCGCACAGGTGAGCCTGGAACCCGTTGAGGATGCCCGTGACCAGGTTGATATAGTGATTACCATCAGCGAGGCACCGGCCCGAACGTATGGGGGTGGTGGCGCCTATTCGGAATCGCTGCGAGGCAGTCTCCGCGGCTATTTCACCAATGAGAACATCTTCGGAACCGGCCAGCGCTTCTCGGCTCAAGTGGATGTAAGCGACTTTCGCGAGATCGTCGAGCTATCTCATACCGACCCTTACGCTCGATCGGATCGCGTGAGCCGTACATTCACCGTGTCATCGCGTCGGAGTGATCGGCTCACGGCGGACACGACTGAGTTAGAGGCGGACTTGGCCACGGCCCGGGTGCAGTACGGTTATCGGGTCGGGGAGTATCAAGCGATCAGTCTAGGGCTCGCGTTGCACGGCGTAGACCTCACCACAGGAGCGCTCGTCAGTGACCAGTTGTTCGACTGGGTGCGAATCAACGGCAACCCGGTCGTGCAAGGGACTGTCGCCTCCACGGACTTCTGGGTTGCAGAGTTCTTGATGCGCTGGCGGCGGGACACCCGGAACAGACAGATATTCCCTAATCGTGGAGCGGAGCAGTCGCTGACGTTTCGAACTGCTGTTCCCGGTAGCGAGGCTGAGTACTATGCGATCGATTACGAGCTCACGAAGTTCTGGCCTCTCAATGGCCGTTGGACGGCGCGGTTCGGCGCCAAGCTGGGGTTCGGCGCCAAGTATGGTTCGGAGACCTCCTCTCTGCCGCCCTATCTTAATTGGTTCGCAGGCGGACCGAGATCGGTCCGCGGCTATCGTGAGAACCGCTTAGGGCCGCGAGATAGCTTGACTAACCCCTATGGGGGGGATCTATTTGTTTCTGGTCAGTTCGAACTGATGATGCCATTGCCGGAGAAATGGAGAGAGCGGCTGCGGATCGGATTCTTCTACGATTTTGGTAACGTCTTCTCCACGGAGAACGTCAGTTTCCTGGACGACAGCGGGCAGAGTCTGGACTATGGCTTCGACTTATCTCAACTTCGCCAATCAGCGGGAATCGCCGCACAGTTTCTAGTTCCGATCGGAGTATTGCGGCTTAGCTACGGCGTTCCGTTGAATGCGGACGACGATAACCCCAATCGTTTTCTCCGCGACGCTATCGAGCGGTATCAGATCACCGTTGGCGTCGATTTCTGAGCGAAGCGCTGCACGACCTGAACTGCTATGGTAACGACGACCTAGCTGGCTAGGAGAACGGCCGCGATCGACCGAAGGCAAACATTCGGAATAAAATTTAGGAAGAAGTAAATGACAAGAATCCTAACCTTGGTGGCGCTCCTGGTGACCTGGACTCTGGGCGTCGCCCAGGACGGTACTGTCGACGCGACTGCCGAAAACGTCAGGGCCGCTCCGCCCGATTTCAATGGCGTGTGGCTGGCCGCACCTGGGTCGATTGGAGGTGGGCAGGCAGCGGAGATGGCGGGTTCTGAGCCGCCGCAGCTTACCGCTGAGGCGCTGCGAATACGGGCGGAGTACGATCTTCTCGTCGACGATCCCGCCTATCGGTGTAGTCCATCCAGCATCGTCCGCGTGTGGTCCAACCCCGTACCGATAGAGATCGAGCAGCAGCCCGGCCGGGTGATCCTGCGCTACGAATACATGGACGCCGTACGCACCGTTTATCTGGACGGGCGAGGCCATCCCCCGGATGAGCCGCCGCAACTCATGGGGCATTCCGTCGGACGGTACGAAGGCTCGACGCTCATCATCGAGTCCATCGGCTTCACATCCAGTTACATCGGAACCGTCAGCGGCACGCCGCAGACCGAGACGCTAAGCACCATAGAGCGTCTCACGTTGAGTGAAGATGGTCAGCGCTTTCGTTTGGAAATCAGACACGAGGATCCGGCAACGTTCACGACCCCGTGGACCGCAAGCCGCGACTTCGTTCTAACAGACCTGGAGCGACTCGTCTGGGACTGCGTATTGAAGGATGCCGGGTACGAAGCGTTTGACGATGCATAGGGCCGAGCCAACGACTATCTAGCCACTCCCGTCAATTACGCAGTTACCCAGGGCTCGCGACAGCGGTATACGCTCCCCCATCTAGCGGAGGAGCGGCAGTCTCCTTGATTCCACGAGGAGGTAAGCGACGTGAATAGAACAATCCAGTGTCTGGTAGCAACATTTCTGGTCTTCGGTTCGGTTGAGGCGAATGCAATTCTAGCTTGGGTTAGCAGGGCCAATTGCGGCATAACTCTTCCGCTGCCCCATCCTTCGGCGGGATCGTACGTGAATTTCAACGAGAGCTTCACCTGGGATCGCCCGTTCTTCATTAAGAGGACCTTGCAGACTTTTAGTCACCACAATCTTGGGGGCTATGCGAACCACGCAGGGACTAACTGGGCCCCGGAGTTTCACACGGTGAATACGGGTGTTGAACGCACGTGGCGCTCCTGGGCGGGGGATCTTTTCGATTCTCCGACTCTCGACTGGTGGGTTCACGGAAATCATTGGCGCAGATATCGTAGATTCTGGGGTTATCTCGGCTGGACCTTCGCTAGAGACTGTAATCTGGGACAATGGTGAGTACAGGGAGAAATGACGATGCTCAGACTAAGCTTTAGCCTGTCACGTGTCTTAGCGCTCCCGTTTGTGTTCTGCCTGGTGCTGGTAGACACAGGTGATACGCGGGCACAGAGAATAACTGATGACCTGGTTTTGGTGCGGCCCCCCGGTTTCGGTGAAGTTCGCCCCGGACACGTCGAAACGAAGCCCCTATCCGAGTCTCCTTTCTCGACCAGTGAGGCGGAGACGATGGTGCTCGAGAAGACACACCAGAGAGAGCACGGTTGGACGGCGGCCAGCGAAGAAGACGTGAGCGAGTTCGAGATGTTCTTCGACAC
>JAZFPW010000047.1:0-5658 GCA_036444815.1 Gammaproteobacteria bacterium | reverse complement strand
TACAGCGGCTACCCGGCGCCCGTCAATCTGCGTATCCCCCCCCATAGCTTCGTCACCGAGGACATCGTGTTGATCGGTTCAAACCAGGGGGTGACGTAATGGCTGTCGCCCGGTCTACCGCTATGCTCCGCCTCGGCCAACAGATGACGGCGCTAACGGCCTGGATAGACGCTCGGTTTCCGATGACGAAGCTCCTGAAGGCGCATATTACCGAGTACTACGCGGCGAAGAATTTCAACTTCTGGTACGGCTTCGGCGTGATCGCCACGGTGGTGCTCGTGCTACAGATCGTCTCCGGAATCCTATTAACGATGAACTACAAGCCCTCCGCGGAGGAGGCATTCGCTTCCGTGGAATACATCATGCGCGATGTGGATTGGGGGTGGCTTATTCGCTATCTGCACTCCACCGGCGGGTCGGCTCTCTTCATCGTCATTTATCTGCATATGTTTCGTGCGATGCTCTACGGCTCCTACAAGAAGCCACGAGAGCTGATCTGGCTGGTCGGGATGGCGATCTATCTCTGCATGATGGCGGAGGGCTTCTTCGGCTATCTGCTGCCGTGGGGCAATAGGTCCTACTGGGGCGCGCAGGTCATCGTGTCGTTGTTCGGTGCCGTGCCGGTGATTGGCGAGGGCTTGGCCGAATGGATCCGCGGGGACTTTTACATCTCCGATATCACGTTGAACCGCTTCTTCGCCTTCCACGTGATCGCGGTTCCGCTGATACTGTTGCTGCTTGTGGTCGTCCATATCATGGCGCTGCACGAGGTCGGCTCGAATAATCCGGACGGCATCGAGATCAAGGAACATAAGGACCCCAGTGGCGTGCCGGTCGACGGCGTCGCGTTCCATCCCTACCACACGAGCAAGGATCTGGTCATCATTCTGGTGTTCGCGATCGTGTTCCTGTCGGTGGTGTTCTTCGCGCCGGATCTCGGCGGCTACTTTTTGGAACGCGAGAACTTCGAACCGGCCAACACGCTGCAGACTCCCGAGCACATCGTGCCCCTGTGGTATTTCACGCCGTTCTACGCCATTCTTCGAGCGGTGCCCGATAAGCTGCTCGGCGTGGTGTTGATGGGTCTCGCCGTCCTGCTCCCGGTGTTCCTGCCGTGGCTGGATCGCTGCAAAGTCAGGTCGATCCGCTACCGCGGCTGGACCTACAAGCTGGCGCTGGGGCTTTTCGCGACTAGTTTCCTCGTGTTGGGCTATCTCGGCCTGCAGCCCGTCAGCGATACCTACACCCTGTTCGCGCGGGTCTTCACATTCACGTACTTCGCGTTCTTCGTTCTGATGCCGTTCTATACGAGCTGGGAGAAGACGAAGCCGGTTCCGGAACGGGTGACGAAATGACGGTTAAGGCGGCGCTGCTGGCGTTGCTGCTGGCGCTTAACGTGCCCGCGCTCGCCCAACACGCGGACGACGGAGCGCTTCGTCTGGAGCCTGCGAATACGGACGTCGGCGATCTCGCTTCCCTGCGGCGCGGTGCGACGTACTTCATCAACTATTGTCTCGGCTGTCATTCCGCTCAGTATGTGCGCTATAGCCGCGTCCGAGAGGATCTCGAGTTGACGGACAGTCAACTGGTCGAGATCGTCATGTCGACCGGCGTAGAGCTGCTCGGCACGATGAACAACGCCATGACCGATGAGGATGCGGCGGCGTGGTTCGGCGTTGCGCCGCCGGATCTGTCGTTGATCGCACGGAGTCGGGGTACCGACTATCTCTACAACTTCTTGCGCGGTTTCTACCAGGACGCCTCCGCACTCAGCGGCGCGAACAACCTATGGCTTCAGAATACCGCCATGCCACACGTCCTGTGGGAGCTGCAGGGCGTACGGAGAGCGGTATTCGTCGATACCCAGGTCAACGGCGTGGTGGTGCCGGCATTCGAACATTTCGAGCCTGTCACCCCAGGTGCGCTCAGCGAGGCCGAGTATGATGGGCTGGTACGCGATATCGTGACATTCCTCGATTACATCGGCGAGCCGATGCAACTGGAACGGCGCGCGCTGGGCATCCGGGTCATCGGGTTCCTACTGGTGTTTCTCCTGATAGCCTATATGCTGAAGAGGGAAATCTGGAAGGATGTCAATTAGCGCCGTTCTTATCTTCGATTTTTTCTACGTCACTAGGAGACGATCCCATGGCGGTAATCTCTAACCGTCGCTCAGTCACGACGCTCTTTTCCACGCCTGTCGATGCGTGGAGTCATCGCGTCCGGTTGGTGCTGGCCGAGAAGAGCCTCAATATAGATATCATCGATGTCGACGATGAAAATTTTCCCGAGGATCTGCTGGATCTCAATCCCTACAACAGCGTCCCTACGCTGGTAGACAGGGACCTGGTGCTGTATGACTCCCGTGTCATTATCGAATATCTTGACGAGCGATTCCCGCACCCGCCTTTGATGCCGGTGGACCCCGTCACTCGTGCGCAGTTTCGTCTCGCGCTCTACCGCATCGAGCAGGATTGGTATTCCCTCGCCACCGAGATAGAGGACGGCGGGGAGAGAAAACCGGTGACGAGAGCCAGGAAAGCGTTGCGGGACAGTATCCTCTCGAGCGTCGAGATCTTCGGAGCGAAGCGCTTCTTCCTCAGCGACGACTTCTCCCTGGTCGACTGTACTATCGCTCCAATCCTGTGGCGTCTGGAGGTGTTCGGTATCGACGTGTCTTCGCAAGCCAAGCCCATACATCGCTACATGGACGAAATCTTCTCCAGGCCGTCGTTTCAAGGCAGCCTGACCGAGTTGGAACAGGAGATGCGTCAATAGGCTCATGACACAGGCTACGTCCAAGCGACCGTATCTGATCCGCGCGATGCACGAGTGGATGACCGACAACGGCCTGACGCCCTACGTCGTAGTGGATGCTGGCGCACAAGACTTGCTGGTGCCCGAGCGATATATCTCCGACGGCAAGATCGTTCTGAATGTCAGTTACTCGGCCACTCGAGACCTGGATTTCGCCGCCGACCGGCTGAGTTTCGAGGCCCGCTTCCGCGGTGTCGCTGAACGGGTCGACGTGCCCAATTCGGCTGTCATCGGGATCTACGCGCAAGAGACGGGGCAGGGCATGATCTTTACCGCCGACGACTCGGTACCAACGGGGTCTGATGAGCCCAGTGATAGTAAGCCTCCGGGCCGGCCCGTCTTGAAAGTCGTGAAATAGCCGGCCGAGCTAGTCGGAGTCGTTGCCTAGAATCCCGACGTCAATCAGGTCGCACAAACAATGGATAATCAGAAGGTGTACTTCCTGGATGCGGCAGGTCCGGTCCGCCGGGACTCGCAACTCGACGTCTCCGGAGTTCAAGCTCTGAGCGATGGTGCCACCGTCACGCCCGACCAAAGCGACGACCTTCAGGCCACGACTATGCGCCGTAGTGACCGCACGCAAAACGTTCTCCGAGTTTCCCGATGTGGAGATGGCAAGTAGCACATCGCCCGACTGGCCGAGCGCTCGAACCTGTTTTGCGAAAATGTCCTCGTACTGATAGTCGTTAGCGATCGCCGTAAGCGTGGAACTGTCGGTCGTTAGTGCGACTGCCGGCAACCCGGGCCGCTCTCGCTCGAATCGGCCCAGCAATTCACCCGAAAAATGTTGCGCGTCGGCGGCCGAGCCGCCGTTGCCGCAACTTAAGACCTTGCCGTCATTTAGCAGACTCTGCAGCATGAGCTGCGCGGCCTTCTCTATCTGCGGCGCAAGAACCTCCGAGGCCTGCTTAACCGCAATGCTTTCTTGAAAGTGGGCTAGAACGCGATCATCCATGTGCTTGCCGATGTGCGTCGGTAGCCGCAACTCTGCCTGCAAAGGACGCTCCCTTCAAGGCAGCCGCGCAAGAGCGGCCTCGCGTATGCCGGGAATTTCGCGTCAGTCGGCATCGAATGCATTCTGCATCCACTGAAACTGCGGCGTCGTTGTATCGATATCGCTGACGGCAAAAACGTCGAAACGCAGCCGCTGGGTGTTCCACTGCGGGTTACACATGAGGAGATGGCGTGTCGCAAGGACGATTTTGCGCCGCTTTGTCCAGTCGATGCTGTCTACGGCTGAAGCGAGACTACCCTTCTTGCGAGCGCGGACTTCGACGACGACGATTGTCGCCCCATCCCTGCAGACCAGGTCCAGCTCGCCCAGCCTGCAGCTATAACGTTGTTTCAGAATTCGGAGTCCACGGGCCTGCAGGTAATCACGGGCGACCGCCTCCCACGTGCGGCCGGATGCCTGTCGGTTCATCCGATGATGATGAGCGGCGTGCGTTTATCTGAGGTCCGCGAGTTCCGCCGGACCCTTCGGGAGAGGTTCGTCTTCAGTAGTCAGAGCGACCGGTTGGCCGTTACGGAACTGCGCCAGGGGCAGGTGGCGATGTATACGGCCGTCGGTATCCATACTCAACTCCCCGGACATGGCCGGGACGGCGGAGAAACGTTCGGTCTGGTTGTAGAGCAGTGGGATCAGCCGGTAGGCGTCAAAACCCATCGCGAACAATCGTGGCCATTGAGCAACCCGCTGTGGCCAATAGGTCGCTAGCGTTGCCTTGAGTGCGGCCGAAGTCAGATCGGGCGACAGCAGCCATGGGGAGTCCGGAAACAAGATGCCGTTCAGATCCGCATCGCCGGCGCCGCTTGCCGGATCGAAAACCAACGAGGTTGCGTAGGTCGGAAGATCTCCCGCGTAGTGGTAACGCAGCTGTGGCGCCAGTAGACGGCCGTTACTCGCGTCGGTAGCAATGAAAATGACGTCGACGTCCTGACGCCGTCGCGGCTCGAACTCCAGCGGAACACCGATATTGGCGGCCAGCCGCCGGTGGCGTTGATTGCTTCTGCTCAGATTCAGAAGCGTCGTAATGGCCAGCGAGAAGTCCTGTGTGTCGGGGTCGTAACCTCTGAACTGCAGCAACTCTCCACCTAGCCTTTCAAACTCGCGACGAAAGCTACTCAACACCCGAATACCCCAGTCACTATCGGGGATCAGAGCGACGGCGCTGACAGCACCCTTGGCGGCGGCGTGACGGGCGACTTCGATGGCCTCATCCTCGGGCGCCAGCGCGAACTGGAAGAAGTTCGGGGGCACCGGCGTCTCGCCCTGCGCATAATTCAGCGCCAGCGTAGGGATCAGTCCGGCGCCGACGATAATCCGATCCACATTCGGCTTCAGCAGCGGGCCGACGATAAAGTCGGCGCCTTCGATCTGGGCGCGAAGATAAGCCTCCTGACTCCCGAGTATGTCGGTGTCGTAGACCTTGATACGCGCGCGCGGACCTTCGCCGCTCGTTCGCAGGTGTGCCGCGATAAAGCCGTCGCGGATCGCAGAGGCCTCCTGCCGCAAACTACTGAGCGGCAGCAGCAGGGCGAGTTGTCTCGGGTAAATCTGCGAGAGACGGTACCTCTCGAGGAGCTCAGGCAGGAACGTGGCGGTAGCGGGATGGCCGGAATAGTCCTCACGCCAGCCGAGCAGACTGAGCTGGAGTCCGGAAGGGTCGCTGCGATACGCCGACGCCACGGGCTGCAGTGCGAGCCAACCGTCGATCGTCGGGTCACCACTCGCGCGCATCGGTCGGGTAAGCGTCTGCTCTCGCAGCCCATTCCAGATCAATTCGTGATTTGCCAGGACCGCGGCTGAGTCATTCAGCCACAGCTCCCGCTCCACCAGAG
>JAZFPW010000046.1:0-13479 GCA_036444815.1 Gammaproteobacteria bacterium | reverse complement strand
CGCCACGACAGGCCCGGGGTTCGCGTCGCCTTGCTGACCGTCCGCGGTCTGTAGCCACGCGTCGTTAGGCCCGCACGCCAATAGAACGACTAGAACGACTCTCGGGTTGGTCACGCAATCGCCTCTTAAAGGTCTACCGGAAGACTGAGCCTGCTAGGGGCCGATTATAGGAAGGTTACAGGTGCAACACTGCGACGTAGGCACCCCAACACCAGGCGAGAAAGGTGGGCCTAGAGGCCTTGGACGACGAGCTTGGGCGCTTTCTCGAGCTTGCCGTTGACGAGTTTCAAGAGCTCTGTGCGCTCGCCGTGGCAGACCAGCTCGGCATAGAGTGAAACGATGGTTCTGGCGTGGCTGCCAGCCTGCAGCGTCGACATCTTGCGGATGGTGGCCCTGACGCACGGCTCCCTGCCGGTCGGCGTTACGGAATGCAGCGCCGTCTGGAGACCCTCGAAGCTTACCCGCATATCCTGTGGCAGCTCACCGCTCTCCAAGTCATCCAGGTGCTCCGTGTAAGCTGTAACGAGACGATCCTTAACCGTGCCTTCCCCAACGAGAGCAGACACTGCGGACTCGAACCGCTCAGCCAGATAGGGCATATGAAACCTTGATTCTCGAAATTATTGTTGGTAGTCGTTCCGTCCGCTTTCGCGGTGCGTCTCTTCGCCAGCCCGTGCAGCAATCAACGCTGTAGTAACTAAATTTATACCAAATTATTGGAACCGACTGCAACCCCCCGACACGAATGGCTCCGTCACATGAGTTCAGCGATGTAAAGTCGCGAGTCGCGTGTCAGGCCATCTCACTTCAGGCCGTCAACGAGCGATTTTCCCGTCGGCTGCCGATGCCGAGCTTCTTCATGCGATCGGTGAAGGTCGAAGGCTTGAGTCCGATCAGCTGAGCTGCGCCTTCCGGGCCCGAGACCCGCCCGTTGGTGAGGCTCAACGCAGCAAGCAAGTTCTCCTTCTGTAGCGCGACGAGTTCTTTCTCGGTCAGGATCTGCGTCTCGCGTCGATCCGGTGTGCCGTCGCGCGGCCGTGACGACCTCAGGATATCCGCCATCGCTAGATCGAGTCGGAGGACCTTCCCCTGCGACAAGATCACGCCCCTCTCGATGACATTTTTCAGCTCCCTCACATTGCCGGGCCAGTCGTACTTGTTTAACAGGCTCACTTGCTGACGCGACAGCGTCAGCGGCCGGTGGCCGAAGTCCAGGCACGCTTTCTCCAGGAAGTGGCTGGCCAGCTGGACGATGTCGTCACCGCGGTCGCGCAGCGGGGGAACTTCGATCGGAAACACGCTGAGCCGGTAGTAGAGGTCCTCGCGAAATCCGCCTTGTTCGACGACCTGCTCCAAGTCCCGGTTCGTCGCTACGATGACTCTGACATCCACCGAGACCGTCGCGTCATCACCGACTCGTTCGTATTGGCTCTCCTGCAGCACCCGCAGCAGTTTGCCCTGCAGGTCCAGTGGAATCTCGCTTATCTCGTCGAGAAATAGCGTGCCGCCGTCGGCGAGCTGAAAACGGCCGACCCGATCGCGATACGCCCCGGTGAACGCTCCTTTTACATGACCGAAGAACTCGCTTTCGAATAGCTCGTGCGGAATCGAGGCGCAGTTGACCTTGACCAACGGACCATCGGATCGAGAGCTGCGCGAATGGATGACGTGGGCGACGAGTTCCTTGCCAACGCCGGATTCGCCCTGGATCAATACGCTGGCCGAAGTCTGAGCGACGGCCTCCAGGCGCGCCAGCATTTTCTTCAACGCCTGACTCTCGCCGATGATACGGCCGAAGTTCATCGACACCTGAACTTCCTCCCTGAGGTAGTCCCGCTCTCGCTCCAACTCCTCGCGCAGGCGCGCATTTTCCTCAAACGCCGCCCGCAGTTGTCGTTCGGCACGGTTTCTCTTGGTGACATCTTTCAGGGCCACATAGAGCGTAGTCACTTCACCGGCCTCGTCCCGATCAGCCCGGGCCGACACCAACGCTTCGATTCTGTCGCCATCCTTGGTCAGATAGTTTCGAGGCGCGTTGTCCAGCTCGCCCTGAGCGATGATGTTCACGAGGGCGTGCTGGTCCAATTTCTCGCGCGAGTCATCCGCCATGAAGTCGGTGATGTTGCGACCGATGACTTCTTCTCTGCGATAACCGAGCTTGGTCAGCCAGCGATCGCTCACGTACACGATGCGCCCGCGACTATCCACGGTATGCAGCATGGCCGGGGTGTCCCGGTAGAGGTCCAGGTAGTGCTGCTCACTGCGCGTCTGCTCCCCAATCTCGGTGTACACGACCACGGTGCGCACGTAGTCGCCGCTGTCCTGATCACGCTCCACGACCGCATTCGCCAGGCAGGCAACGGCCTCCCCGGTCTTAGTCAGCAGTTCGACGGGCACGTCCGTTAGATGCCCGGCGCGGCGCAGCATCGGCATATAGTCCTCGACGATGCGCCGCGCCGACTCGGGACTACTGAGATCCTGGGGGCGCAGAGCGGTTAATTCGTCCCGGCCGTAGCCGAACCGCGTCAGCCAGGCATCGCTGGCATCGAGGAAGTAGCCGTCCTTATTCAGGGCCACGGACAGCGCCGGGCTTTTCCGGAACAGCCATTGGTACCGATCGTCAGTAGACATTGCGTAATATTATGATAATCCGTGATTTATTTCAACGGTATCCCGTTACTTTACGGTATTCCGTGACATGATAATTCTATAATTCATTGATTTTAAAACACTAAGAAGTTGGCACGTCCTGTGCATTAGATAGCTCAAGCACGCGGTTCCAACCCTCAACTATTTCCGGAATCTCGTCAAACAAGGATGATCATGATGTTGCACAGACCACTACAGACGGCCTCATTGGCGAGCCTGCGGACCACACTGGCAGTCCTGGCTCTTGGCATTCTCAGTGCTCCGGTCGCAGCCATCGAAGAGGTCACCGTGGATGGTGCCCAGGCGGTGCTGGCAGCCGACGTGCGGGACGCTCGCTTTCGGGCGGATAGGGAAGCATTCGCCAAGACAGTAGAGCTTGAGTTCAAGGCGAATCTGGCGTCCGACCTGAAGCAATCGGTGGCACCGCCACTGAGACTGGCAGGCGCACTCGTCCGTAATCGGGGCTAAGTAACGACTTACGCCGGTCGCTGGGCGATCTCCCCCCCGCCCACAGTGACCGCAGGCCTGGCCGGGAGGCCGTTTGGGGGCCGGGGATCTTACCCGGCACGACTCGGAGTCATGGGTAGCATCGGAGTATGGATGTCCGACCCTGGTCCCCATTTTTTTCTTGGCCGCCGTCAGGACCGGTCGCCGAGAGTCCTACTCGGGCAGAAACTCGAGCGCCCGGCCTCGAGGCTCGTCGAGGACGACCCCGTCCCTGAAGACGACTCCGCCGTTGATGACCGTCAGCACGATGCTGGAGTTGAACGTCACGCCCTCGAACGGCGACCAACCACACTTATAGTGGAGCGACTCCGGCGTTACGTCGTGCGGTCGGTTGAGATCTACGACCACGAGATCGGCACAGTAACCCTCGCGCAGGAACCCCCGGTCCACAACGCGAAAGAGGCTCGCGGGATTATGCGCGGCTTTGGTAACGATCTGATCCAACGTGAATACGCCGGCGTGGACTTGCTGCAGAAGCACCTGAAGGGAATGCTGGACCAGGGGTAATCCGGCCGGCGCCTGAAAGTACGTTAGCTCTTTCTCCTGCATCGTATGTGGCGCGTGATCGGTCGCGATGACATCGATCAGATCCTGCTGGACGCCACCGATCAGCGCTTCCCGGTCCTCGGCTGTCTTGATGGCGGGATTACATTTGATGCGGGCGCCCTGATCGGCATAGTGAGACGCGTCAAACCACAGATGGTGGACACAGACTTCAGCCGTAATGTGCTTTGTCTCGAGCGGGCCTGGGTCGAACAACTCGAGTTCCCGGGCGGTCGTCAGGTGCAGGACGTGTAGCCGGGTATCATGGCGCTTCGCCAGTTCCACCGCGAAGGACGAAGACTTGTAACAGGCCTCCGCCGAGCGGATCTCGGGATGGGCACTCATCGGCACATCCTCGCCGAAGCGTTGCCGGAAGCGCTGCTCGTTCGCCCGGATCGTCGGTGTGTCCTCACAGTGCGTCGCGACGAGCAGCGGGGCGTTCGCGAAGATCTTCTCCAGAACGTCGTGATCGTCCACGAGCATGTTCCCGGTGGACGCGCCCATAAAGACCTTGATACCACAGGCATCCGCGGAAGTGACTCGCTGTATCTCTCCGAGGTTGTCATTCGTCGCGCCGAGATAGAAGGCGAAGTTCGCGAAGCTGCGACCGGCCGCGCGAGCATACTTGTCCGCAAGCGCCGCTCGGTCGGTAGTCGGCGGGCTGGTGTTGGGCATCTCCATGAAGCTCGTCACGCCACCGCAGACGGCAGCACGAGATTCGCTCGGAATCGTCGCCTTGTGCGTGAATCCCGGTTCGCGCAGATGCACTTGATCGTCGATCAGCCCGGGCAGCACATGGCAGCCTTGAATATCGATCACCTCATCCGCCGAGTCCGCCGACAGGGCGGCATCGATTCTCGCGATCCGGTCGCCGTCGAGCAGAATATCCGACTCGAAGACTCGACCCTCATTGACGAGCGTTCCGTTGACCAACAAGGTCTTACTCACGTCGCGAACCGGTCCGTTGCCGTGACGAGCTCATGCAGGATGCCGGGCTCATAGGCCGAGTGTCCGGCATTGTCGACGAGGCGAAAGTCGGCCTCCGGCCACCGGTTCGCGAGCTCCCAGGCAGTCTCCATCGGGCAAACCACGTCATAGCGGCCTTGCACGATGACGGCGGGGATATGGCGAATCCGCTCCACGCCGTCGAGCAGTTGATCCTCGTTGTCGAAGAATCCCGCGTTGACGAAGTAGTGCGTCTCGATGCGCGCCAGCGCGATCGCGAAATCGGTTTGTTCGAACGGCAGCGTGTGTGCCGGGTCCGGGAGTAAATGGCTGGTCGCGCCTTCCCAGTATGACCAGGCCCGCGCGGCGGCAACCTTGGCGTCCTCGTCATCGCCCACGAGCCGCCGATGATAAGCGGCCAGGAGATCGCCACGCTCGTCGGCCGGGATGGGTTCGAGGAAACGCTCCCATTGATCCGGGAATAGTGCGTGGGCCCCGTGCTGATAGAACCACATGAGTTCCTTCCTGCGCAGTAAGAAGATCCCTCGCAAGACCAATTCGGTGACCGCATCCGGATGCGCCTCGGCGTAGGCCAATGAGAGCGTGCTGCCCCAAGAGCCACCGAACACGAGCCACCGGGTAAGTCCCAGCGACTGCCGCAGTCGTTCCATATCGTCGATGAGCGCAGCCGTCGTATTGTCGTCCAGCGATGCTTTCGGGCGGCTGCGGCCGGCGCCACGCTGATCGAACACGATAATTCGGTAGCGTTCTGGATCGAAGAACCGGCGGGCACCCTTGTCGCCGCCGCCGCCCGGCCCACCGTGGACGAAGACGGCTGGTTTCCCTTCGGGGTTGCCGCACTGCTCGTAGTAGACGGCATGGTCGCCGTCCACCGGCAAGTAGCCGTGGTCGTAGGGTTCCAGCGCGGGATAGAGCGTGCGCAGCGTCACTGGCCGCAAGCCGATATGCGTGGAAGCGCCGCGACTCGCCGCTCCATACGCTTAACCCCGATCGTCTCGAGTGGGTCGATGCATTCTCCGCGCAACCTGATTCCCCTAGACGCTAGCTGCGGCCTCGCCGCCTGTGAGCTACAGAATGCCATCTCCCCGGCCGGCGGCGCCAGTGTCTTGCGTGGTCGGGCGACGGGAATTTCAACCGAACCCCTAGGTAAAAGGCTTTCAGGCGAATATTATGAACCGCAACCGTTCACGGCACTGCTACAACGAACCGGACCGGCAGTCTTCACTACCACCTCGGACCAGATTGAGAACACC
This sequence comes from Gammaproteobacteria bacterium, assembly GCA_036444815.1. GTDB lineage: Bacteria > Pseudomonadota > Gammaproteobacteria > Steroidobacterales > Rariloculaceae > SMWC01. The sequence goes on along the minus strand of JAZFPW010000046.1, from coordinate 7,561 downwards.
ATGAAACGATCAACCGTTGCTCTTCTCACACTGACGCTCGTTGCGGCCTCCATCGCTGGCTGCGAACGAGGCGGCAACGAATCTAACGCCGTCGAACGAACTGCGGAGTTAATCATCGGCTATGACGATCTCGACATACCATTCGAGGAATTCAGGCTCGACAACGGGTTGCGCGTAATCGTTCATGAAGACCACAAGGCCCCGATCATCGCCACCAACCTCTGGTATCACGTCGGTTCCAAGAACGAGAACCCGGGCAAGACCGGTTTCGCTCATCTATTCGAACACCTGATGTTCAACGGCACGGAGAATTACGACGACGAGTACTTCGGACCGTTCGAGCAAGTCGGCGCCACGAACATGAACGGCACGACCAATTCGGATCGGACGAACTACTATCAGACGGTGCCCACGACCGCGCTGGATCTCGCGTTATGGATGGAGTCGGATCGCATGGGCCACTTGTTGGGGGCTATCGATCAGGACAAGCTCGACGAACAACGGGGCGTCGTTCAGAACGAGAAACGTCAGGGCGACAACCGGCCATACGGCAAGGCATTCGACTACATCACCGAAAATCTGTTCCCGGTCGGACATCCGTACTCTTGGACGACGATCGGTTCCATGGAGGATCTCAACGCCGCGAGTCTCGAGGATGTCCGGGAGTGGTTCGCTACCTATTACGGCCCGAACAATGCCACGCTCGTGTTGGCCGGCGATATCGACGTCGCTACCGCCAGGGAGAAGGCCGAGCTCTACTTCGGCCATATTCCGGCCGGACCGCCGCTAGCACGGCTCGAGACCTGGATACCGACGCTGACCCAGGAACGTCGCATGGTCGTCGAGGACCGCGTTCCCCAGGCGCGCATCTACAAGACCTGGGCTACGCCGGAGTGGGGCCGAGACGAAGCCGAATGGCTATCGCTCGCGGGCTCGATCCTCGGCGACGGCAGAAACTCACGGCTCTACCAACGACTCGTCTACGAGGAGCAGGTCGCGACCGACGTCAGGGTCTTCGCGTCAGCGGACGAGATCGCCGGCGGCTTTGTTATCTGGGCGACGGCCCAGCCGGGGCAGGACCTGGCCGAGGTCGAGCGCCTGCTGGATGAAGAAGTCCAGCGATTTCTCGAAGACGGCCCGAGCCCAGACGAACTGGCAAGAATCGTGACGGAGACCCGGGCCGGTTTTATTCGCGCCAGCGAACGCGTCAGTGGAAAGGCAAGCATACTCATCGAGGGTGCCGTGTTCGGCGGCCGGCCCGATGCCTATAAGGACTCACTGGCCATCATGAACTCCGCCTCGCCCGACGACCTCCGGGATGCGGCGCGACGGTGGCTTTCCCAGCCGGCGTTTACGCTTGAGATCCATCCGTTCGCGGCTAGCTTGGCCACCACAGCCCGGGATGCGGACCGCTCCGGACCGCCGTCTCCCACGTCTTTCCCGCGGGCCGAGTTTCCGGATCTGCAAATCGGCGAACTCTCCAACGGCATACGCTTGATCGTCGCGACGCGGGACGCCGTACCCGTGGTTCACCTGAGCTTACAGTTGAACATCGGTTACGCGGCGGACCAGTTCTCGCATCCTGGCACGGCCGGCCTGACGATCGACATGCTGGAGGAAGGCACGGTCAGCCGCGATGCGCTGCAAATCAGCGAGGAGCTGGCCCAGCTTGGCGCCAACCTGCGGACTGGCTCTAACCTGGACTATTCGTTCCTCAGCCTGTCGGCGTTGACGGAAAACCTTCAGCCGTCGCTGGAAATTTACGGCGACGTGATTCTGAACCCGGCCTTTCCCGAGTCCGGGCTCGAACGGTTGAAACGGCTGACGATCGCGGCGATCCAACGCGAAAAAACGACGCCGTCGAGTATGGCGCTGCGAATATTTCCACAACTGATATACGGCGAAGGGCACGCCTATTCATTGCCGATGACCGGATCGGGCACCGAGGCCTCGGTCGCCGCGCTGCAGCGTGCTGACCTGGTCGATTTTCATGCGACCTGGTTCAGGCCCAACAACGCGACGATGATCGTCGTCGGTGATACGAACCTGGCGGAGATCAAGCCGAGATTGGATCAGTTATTCGAGGGTTGGGCTCCGGGCGAGATTCCGGAGAAGACCATCCCGGCCGTGACGCTCCCGGAGCAGACGAGGGTTTTCCTCGTCGACCGGCCCGGGTCGGAGCAGAGCGTCATCATTACGGGCCATGTCATCGCGCCTAGATCCGATGTACGCGAGCTCGCTATCCAGGCGATGAATTTCAGCTTCGGCGGCAGCTTCACGTCGCGGATCAATTTGAATCTACGCGAAGACAAGGCCTGGTCCTATGGCGTCCGCTCCATCATCATCGACACGATGAAACAACGCCCGTTCATCATCTACGCGCCGGTTCAGACCGATAGGACGGCCGAGTCGATGCTCGAACTGGACCGCGAGCTCCGTGAAGTCAGGACCAGCCGCCCCGTGAGCGCCGAAGAAGTCGACACAAGCAAACGCCAGAACACACTCGGACTCCCCGGTCGCTGGGAGACCGCGCGCGCCGTCATGAGCGACATCGCCGAGATCGTCCGCTTCGGGCTGCCGGAAGATTACTGGCAGCACTATCCGCAGCTGGTGGAAGCTGTGAACGTCGCCGAAGTCAATGACGTCGCGCGGTCGCTCCTCGCTCCGGACGGCCTGACCTGGGTCGTCGTCGGCGATCTCGAGCGCATTGAATCCGACATCCGTGCCCTGACCCTCGGCCCCGTCGAGCTGATGGATGCGGACGGAAACCTATTGAGCAACTGACTCGGGGCCCCGGCGGGCCTTGAATCGGCCGCTCGCTTGTGGGAAATTGCGCTCCGACTCTGCAGTCGCCCCGGCACGACACCGAATGTGACGGAGAATAGAGACTGGGGTTGTAATGATCGAATGCCATAATCTGACTAAACGCTACGGCCCACTACTCGCCGTCGACGACTTGAGTTTTCAGGTCGAGCCGGGTGAAGTCCTAGGATTTCTCGGACCCAACGGAGCCGGCAAGACCACGACGATGAGACTCCTCGCCGGTTTTCTACCGGCGACGTCGGGTAGAGCGACGGTCTGTGGATTCGACGTCGACACTCAAGGCACCGATGCCAAGCGACGGATCGGTTATCTCCCGGAGGGTGCGCCTAGTTATCCGGAGATGTCGCCGCGTTCTTTCCTCGAGTTCGTCGCCGATATCAGAGGGCTCGAAGGCGCGACTCGAACGAGCCGCCTCGATGAAGTCTACGGGCTCCTGCATCTGGAACCCGTTCTAGAGCAGACCATCGACACGCTATCGAAGGGCTACAAACGTCGCGTCGGCCTGGCCCAGGCTATTCTCCACGACCCCGACGTGTTGATCCTGGATGAGCCGACCGATGGCCTCGATCCGAATCAGAAACATGAGGTGCGGCAACTCATCAATCAAATGTCGCAACGCAAAATCATCGTGATCTCCACTCATCTTCTCGAAGAAGTCGATGCACTGTGCAACCGCGCGATCATCATCGCGCACGGCCGAATCCTCGTCGACGACACCCCCGAGGAACTGGAAGCGCGCTCGCGCTTCCACAACGCGGTATCCGTGAAACTCGTCGACCGCTCGCAACTGGACGAAGTGCGCAGCGGCATAGAAGCCCTGGCCGAGGTTGACGCGATCGAGATAGATAGCAACTCGGATCGCCTCACCGCATTCCCGGCGGACGGCCGACTCCCGCTGGGCGCCATTACCGGGCTCGCCAATGCCAAGGGCTGGGAGTTCTCCGAGCTTCACCTGGAATCGGGCCGTCTGGATGAAGTCTTCCGAACCATCACGGGGGGAGCCAGCGCGTGAACGTCATGCTCGCGATCATGCGCCGTGAACTCCGGAGCTATTTCCTGACGCCGGTAGCCTATGTATTTATCGTCATCTTCCTCATCTTGACGAGCACGTTTACGTTTTATCTTGGCAATTTCTACGAACGCGGCCAAGCGGACCTCGCATCGTTTTTTAATTTTCATCCCTGGCTCTATCTGTTTCTGGTTCCCGCATTGAGCATGCGCCTGTGGGCCGAAGAGCGTAGATCCGGAAGCATCGAGCTGCTGATGACACTCCCGGTAGAACTCTGGCAGGCCGTCGTCGGTAAATTCCTGGCGGCCTGGGCATTTACCGGACTAGCGCTCGTCCTGACATTCCCGATCTGGATTACCGTCAACTATCTCGGCAATCCGGATAACGGCGTCGTCGTCGCCGCCTATATCGGCAGCTTGCTGATGGCCGGCGGCTTCCTCGCGGTCGGTTCGTGCATCTCGGCGACCACGAAGAATCAGGTCATCGCGTTTATCCTCGCGGTAGTTGCCTGCTTTCTGTTGTTGCTCGCCGGATTCCCTCTGGTCCTGGACGTGTTCTCCGCCTGGGCCCCGCAGGCTCTGGTGGACGCGGTGGCAAGCCTGAGCTTCCTGACGCACTTCGCAAGCATCAGCAAAGGCGTCATCGACCTCCGGGATCTGGTCTATTTCGCCCTGTTGATAGGCGTCATGCTCTACGCCAATACGATCGTCCTGCAGCTGAAGAAGGCGGATTGAAACTCCCGTGACTACACGACAGCAACGAAAGGTTGGACTGACGTCGTTGGGCCTGTTAGGACTCACTTTCATCACGGCGTTGATCGCGGCCAACACCCTTCTCAGGGGGATGCGCATCGACCTCACCGAGAATAACCTCTACACGATATCTGCGGGGACCAGGGACCTGCTCCAGACGATCGACGAACCGATCAACCTCTACTTTTTCTTCTCCGATCAGGAGACGGCCGACGTGCCATTCCTGAGGGGCTATGCGACACGAGTCCGGGAGACGCTGGAGGAGTTCGCGCGGGTCGCCGACGGCGGACTAATCGTGCACGTCATAGACCCCGCGCCGTTCTCCGAAGCTGAGGATCGCGCAGCACAGTTCGGACTCGAATCAATCAGTCTGGGATCGTTAGCCCAGTCTGTCTACTTCGGTCTCGCCGGAACGAACAGCGTCGGCGACGAAGAGACGATCGCTTTCTTGCAGCCCGAGAAGGAAACGTTCCTCGAGTACGATCTGGCGAAACTCATCTACACGCTCGCTAACGTCGACAAGACAGTCGTGGGCTTGCTGGCGGGTGTCCAGATGAGCGCGGGCTTCGATCCTCAGACTCAACAGATAACGGAGCCTTGGGCAATCACGACTCAGGCGCGGCAGCTCTTCGACATACGGGAGTTGGCGCCAAGTATCGAGCGGATAGACGAAGACATCAGCGTGTTGTGGGTCGTCCACCCCAAGAGCCTGAGCGAAATGACGCTCTACGCGATCGACCAGTTCATACTCGGTGGCGGCCGAGCACTGATTTTCGTAGACCCCTTCGCCGAGGTCGACATGATGACGACCGACCCGGCGACGATCGCCGCAGGCAGCGCCTCGGATCTGCGGCGGCTGTTCACGACCTGGGGAATCGAATTCTCCCCCGCGGACGTCGTCGCCGATGACCACTACGCTCTGAGTGTCAATACCGGCTTCGGCCTGCGCCCCGTCCGCCATCTCGGGCTGATCGGCTTGGACGCGCTCGCGATGAACGCCGAGGACATCGTCACTTCCGGGCTCGGCTCGATCAACGTCGGCACGGCCGGGAGTTTCACGGCCGCAGAGACCAGCGACGTGACGCTGGTGCCGCTACTGACGTCGAGCGCGTCCGCCGGGACGTTGCCGACTATCCAGTTCCAGTTCTTGTCCGACCCGAGCGCACTACTGGATGGCTTTACGCCGACCGGCGAGACCTACGTGCTGGCAGCCCGTCTGGAAGGCCCGCTGACGACAGCGTTTCCGGATGGCCCACCGACCGTGGACGACGAGTCCGAGGACGAGGCAGCCGTAGATGCGACCGACTCGGATCCGGCAAACCACCTGACATCAACGGCGGCGGCGAATCTGATCCTCGTCGGTGATGTCGACATCCTGAGCGACCGGATGTGGGTACAGAGACAGAGTTTTCTCGGGCAACAGCTCCTAACGGCGTTCGCCAACAATGCCGACTTCGTCATCAACTCGCTGGACAACCTGTCCGGTAGTGCTGCGCTGATCGGCATACGTGCCCGCGCCAGCTTCTCCCGGCCGTTCACGCGGGTCGACGGCCTGCGCCGCGTCGCCGAGGCTGAATTCCGGGACACCGAGCAACAGCTGCAAGCCGAACTCGCCGAGACGGAGCAGCGATTGGGGGAACTGCAGATCGCTCGCACCGACAGCGGATCGTTACTGATGAGCGAAGAGCAGCAGGCCGAGATCAAACGTTTCCTGGATCAGCAGGGTAGCATCCGCCGGGAGCTCAGAGCCGTACAGCGAAACCTGGACCTGAGTATCGAGCGCCTCGGCACGACGTTGAAAATCATCAACATCGGCCTCGTTCCGTTGTTGCTCACGGTCGCGGCACTGATCTTCGTTGTCTATCGCCGCCGCAAGGCGGAGGCGACGCAATGAGCCAGCGAACGGTGTTGTGGCTGGCAGGGACTCTTGCCATCCTGGCGTTACTGGCCGTCGTCGGACAACGGGAACAGCAACCGCAAACACAAGGCGGCGAGAGGTTCCTGCCGGGGCTGCTTGAGTCGCTCGACGACGTCGAGCGCGTGGAGCTCATCAAGCGTGGAGAGGAGCCCGTCGTTACGCTAGAGCGCGATGCGTCCGGGTGGATTGTTCTGGAGCGGGACGGCTACCCCGCCGATCTCAGAAAGATTCGCCATGCGCTGCTCACGCTGGCCGAGACGCAGATCTTGGAAGCGAAGACGGCCGATGCGGCCCTTCACGATCGCTTAGGCGTCGAAGCGATCACGGCGGACACCGCCGGAGGTATCGCCGTCAGACTCATCGGTACGGCGGCACCCGTTGAAGTCATCGTCGGCGATGCGGCGGGAGAGTATCGACGCTACGTCCGCCGCCAGAATGAAGACCAATCCTATCTGATTAACAGTGACCCCGAGCTCGGCACTACGGTTGCCGATTGGCTCGATGCGGCGATCGTCGACATCGACAGCGCACGCGTTCAACAGGTGACCGTGAGTCGTCCGGACGGCGAGACATTGGTCGTCTCGAAGGACGTGCGCGGACAGCCAAACTTTACGGTCGAGAATCTCCCGGAAGAGCGCGAGCTGCTCTACGCCTCTATCGCCAACGTCATGGGCAACGTTCTCAACGGCTTGGTGCTGGATGATGTCGAGCGCCTGACCGATGCAGCGGAAGAGGTCATCGTCACCGAATTCCGCACATTCGACGGCCTGGTGATAACCGCGCAGTCTTCGGAACGCGATCAGGGGACCTGGGTAAGCGTCGCGGCGGCGGTCGACCAGACGCTGCCGCCGGAATCCGTAGAGACGCGAGCCGCCGCTGAGGCCGAAGCCGCCGAAATCAACGGCCGCGTCCAGGGCTGGCGGTATCAGATACCGACCTACAAATTCGAGCAATTGACGCGCGAGATGACAGACCTGCTGCAGGCCGTCGACTGAGACGCTGGCAGCGAGTTTCTTGCTCCCTCGCGACTGATGCGTGCGGTGGGCGGCTTCGCTCGAT
>JAZFPW010000045.1:0-7475 GCA_036444815.1 Gammaproteobacteria bacterium | reverse complement strand
TCGTGCACCGTATAGAGATTCGGCGCGCTGCGGTTGACGTGCAGTTGGAAGATATCGGCACGATTGTAGTGGCCGGCAAAGTCGTGGCGCAGCTTCATCATGATGCCGACTTCAAGATTGCATTCCGCATAGAGGATGCCTTCTTCCGCGCCCATCGGGCCCGCAATGATGCGGCTGTTGGGCGCAACAATCACGCTTCCGCCGCTGCAATCAGGATCACGCAGAAACTTCTCCCCCTCAGGACCGACCTGGAGCCTCTTGATCATATTCTCGTCCACCGTGCCGCACGAAGACACGACGTAGGCCTTGCTCATCTGCGCGAATGCCTGTGAGTCGATGGCCACACGATTACGCAACGGGTCCCCACTGGTCGGAAAATGGTTAGGCCAACTCATCACATGAATCCGAGTCCCTTCTGCGGTCAGGCCGAACACGGCGAGCGGGTTAGAATTCTCGCCGCAGATCAACCCGCTGGCCGGGCCGAACTCGGTCTGGAAGGCGCCGAAAGTGTCACCGAAACCACCCATGTGCACGAGCCGCTCGCCCACCGTGGGTATGAACTTCTGGTGCTTACCGAGTAATTCTCCGTCCGGGCCTATCCACACCTGCGAGTTAAACATCGTGCCGAGTGTGTTCGGCAGCTTCTCGCAAACGCCCATCACGACGTACGCGTGTGCGTCCCGCGCCGCCGTAGACAGCGCATCGATCTCCGGTCCCGGAATCTCCACGGAGTTTTTGAAGAGTTCCACAGACAACTCGTTGACGACGGCGTTCGTCGCGGGATGGTGGTGATACCAGACCGGGTGAGCGGGGATGAAGCCTTCGGGAAAAGCGATGAACTCGGCGCCGTTACGCCCCGCTTCTCGAATCAGGTCACATGCCTTCTCCGTCGTCTTCTCGCGATCGAGAAAGACCGATGCGGCCTGCACCGCCGCAACCTTGACTATCGCATACTGGTCGCCCATGAAGATCTCCTGCCTGGTTCGCTCCTACGTCGAATCTTACCGGTAAAATCTACTGACGGCGCTATCGCCCCAAAGAGTTCTGCCTAAAAGCTCATCCCCATACCGCCACCGCGGCCGGACCGGCGCCGACGCGGAACAAAAGGGTTGCGAAACGGCGTGCCAATCAACGCCTGGTCCCGCGCCCGTTTGATTTGGTCCCTGGTCAAGACCGTCGGTGTCGGGTTGCTGCAAGCGTCGCTGTCTTCAGTGCCCTCGAACGAGCGCATGAATGTCGTCGCACACCGTGGCGCGTCCCCCAGGCCCATAAAATGGCCGAGAACATGCGCGAGCGCAAACGGCGGCGAAGGAGCCTCGGTCAGGATGTTCTGCTCGCCGAGCATCACCATCCCCAGTGGGTAGAAATAGAACGCCCCACGCGGGGCCGCGAGTACCCAGCAAATATTCCAGCCCTGCTGCAACCGATCCTGGCTGGGACAGACCTGTGAGAGAGTCTCGTCACCGCCCTGGGCGGCGCCGGTCGGGTCCTCAAGCATCGTGCGACGGAACGCTAGTTGCCGCTCTGCCTGAGTGTGGACGATGGATTCGAGATTCCACCGGATCGAAGCCGGCTGCCACAACTCATTCGCTTCGACGAACATCTGCCGGACCTGCTGCTCCGTCAGCGTACTGTTCAGCGCCGGCACCAGGTCCGACCACAAGATCTGTACGCGTACCGGTAACGTCAGTAAGTCGAGCCGCGCGCCATCGGGGTCCAGCCAGTAGTCATAGAGCCGCATCTCGACTGGCTCACCCTCAGAAAACCCCGGGATATAGCGGGCATCCAGCAACGAGTCTGCCGCGCGTTGGGCGCTCTCCTCGTAGCTACGGCCGGTGGAACCCGGGTATACGTTGTCGACGCGCGGTTCGGACATTGTGCCGGCCGCATCGATGTGAGCCGAGATGACGAAGCGGACGCCGCCGATCTCGTCGGGCCCGCGCTCGCCGGCCGCCCAGGTTAGTTTATCGTCGAAACCTTGATACCACGTGTCGTCGTCGAGGACGGGTTGTGGTGCCGAATAGCGGAAGCCGAACTCCTCGCCGTTACGGCCGTGGTTCGTGAACAGAAACGCGGGACAAGTTTCCGCGCACCGGTAGCCGACGGTCAGGTTCATCAGGACGCGCACGGGCTCGCCGTCGATGCGCGCGGGGCTCATGATCGTGCCCGCAAGCGCTCGTTCAGTCTCGAAGCGGAAGTCGTCATAGCGCTCGATCGCCAGGCAACGAGGCGATCGCGTCGAGCCGTCGGGCTCGACGATAACCTGGCATGTCAATGGGACATCGTAGTTACCGCTCGGGCGTTCGATCGGCGTTCGGAGCCGAGCGAGCAGCGATCGCTCGCCGTCACCTAAGGTGGCGGGCGTGAACGCCGTGCCATCCTGAGCAAATGCGGCACCGACCGGCAGCGATAACAGCAGTAGCGCTGCCGCGACCTTAATGACGCCGCGTTGTCTCAAGTTCCCGCGGACTGAGGCCACGCGCCCCCCTTCATGAGCAGAATTGATTGTCGAGATGGGTTCTACTCTTATCTCCTGCCCCGCTGTGGTTCCTCTTCCTCTTCCGCTTCCGGCTTCTCACACTTCAGCGTGGCCCATTCGAGCTCTCTCCGCGCGTCCAAGTCATTCATCGCGTTCGTTGCAGCCTGGACGAAGTAATTGCTGGCGCGAATGTCACGCTCGATCTCCCTTGCATCCATTCTCGACAAGCGACTACCTACTCGAAACTTACCGTTCAGATCGCAACGGAACCCCTCGTCGGTTCCGAATAATGAAAAATCGTCGAGCGCGGCACCTCCACGGCCCCGGTTTCCCCATGTCCATGTAAAGTCGTTTTGTGGCAGGTTCATTCGCCCGGGGAAGCCGACTCCGAACTGTGCATCCGCTGTATTCTGCAACAACGGGCTCGAGAAAAGGACTACGGCGACTATCCATATGGGCTTTGAAATACTCGCAGCGACTGCCGCATTGATATTCATGTTTTTCTCCCCTGATAGACAACAACGTGCATATTAACTGTTAACGCGATAAAGACTACTAGTGCTTTCGGTTTCATCGGACTCTCAACTTTGGCTGCATAGCCTCCTTCACTCTTGCTCGGTGCGATTCCACCAGCAATCACGCATGTAGGCAACATAGTCGGCTGGGTCGACCTGCGCGGACTTCTGGATCAGATTCATGATCGGGTCGTCTTCGATATCGATCTGCAGACCGTCAGTGAAGCGGTTCCAGAAATTGAAAAAACCCGAGACCATCGTAATCTCTACGATCTGCGCCTCGTCAAAGTGCTGTTTGAGCTCCGCCATTGCGTCGCCACTCTGCGATTTCTGACCCGGCGCGCCTTGATACTGTTTTAGCGTCAAGACCTCGGCCCATCTTATCGCAGCCTTCTCGGCGTCGGTGAATTGATCCGACTTCAGGTAGTCGCCCTTAAGCGCCTCGATCAGTTCGTCTGAAAAATTTAACGCTCGACCGAGCGTGACGTTGTGGCCTGTTCAGTAGGAGCACGCATTGAGCGTAGAGGTCTTGAGAATCACCAGCACCTTGGTGCGTATGGGTAATACGTCCGTCACTTCCTCGCGAAGCGCGGCGACGATGAAACCGAGAATCGACTGAGCCAATTTCGGAGAATGAGAGGCAACTCGGATCGCGTTCGCAGTCCGCCCGAGCAATTTCGTCGCGTGCTTGAACAGGATTGCCTGCTCCGGCGACGCCTCCGCATCAGAGGGAGTCTTCAATAAAGCCATAGTTCTGTCTTCTTCGTGACCGTTTTAATCGCCCGCTATTGCGGCTCCCGACTGTGCAGGTCGGTTCGCTGTACCCGCTCATGTCTGATCAAGTTGCCACCGAACGACACGACGGCCCCGTACACGTTACCGGCGGCATCGACGGCCACACCTTCCGGGTTCGAACCGCCGATCAGGGCTGTCACGACACCGTCCTCGAGGCTACCGGCCCGGATGCCGATCTCCCAGCCCCAGTGGTCGTTCGCTGGTCGATTCGACTCCGAATCGGCCACGTAGATCAGCCCGTCCGGGCCGAAATGAATGCCGCTCGGCCGACTGAATTGCGTCCACTGCTCGATAAAATTTCCATCCAGATCAAACATCTGAAGACGATCGTTGCCCCGGTCGCCAACAACGAGTCGGCCCTGGGGGTCGATTGCCAGGGCATGCGGCGTCCTGAATTCACCCGCCGCCGAGCCGAGCTTGCCCCAGGCTGTAATGAATGTCCCATCCGCCGAGTACTTCACGATACGGGCACTGGTCTCCGGGGGCGCATTCCTGTTCTGGCCGCCGTGTCCGTCAGCGACGAAAATATCGCCATTAGGGGCAGTCACAACGTCACACGGTTGGTCGAAGCTGTATGGACCGTTGCCGACCACTCCCGGTGTACCCAGGGTCATCAGAACCTCTCCCTGTGGGCTGAGCTTGATCACGACGTGCCCCTTGCCATCCAGGTTGGGATCGTTGCCATCGGGGCCTCGAGCGTCGGTCACCCACACGTTGCCTTCTCTATCCACATGGAGCCCATGAGGAAAGTTAAAGAGCCCCGCACCGAAGGTCGTCACAACGTTGCCGGACGAATCGAACTTGAGTATCGGATCGAGAGTCGACCCGGCACAGTTATTCGCGCCACATCGATCTATGACCCAGACGTGCGTGCCGTCAGGATCGATGTCGACGCCGGCTGTCGACCCCCATGTCCGGCCGTCGGGTAACTTCGCCCACCCTTCCACTGCGCGATACGGATTGGGCCGGCCGTTGTCCGGCTCCGCGCGCTGGGAATACGCCCGGTTTCCTTGCATCAGGGCCATCGTCAAGACGGCGACGGTCAGAGCCAGCTTCTTTTTTCTTAAATGCGACATCACAGTCCCCTTCTCTTGTGACTAAGCTGTGGAGCAACCCATGTCCTGCCCACAGCACATGGGTGACTTGATTTTGCCATGGCCATTGGGGCACTTGGAAATCTGTACTTCATTTCCGTCAGGCAATTTCAGCGTATCGTTTTCGAGCGCGGTGTCGCAGTGGCCACAGGTGGCATTGACACTCATGCCGCATTTCTCACATTCGTAGGTTGCCATATTGTTTTCTCACCTCATTATCGAGCTGTTGGTTAAGGATAGCTCAAGTGATATCTCGACCGCAGGAAACGTAGAAGATGCCTTTGACCTCGAATACATCCACGTCCTCGTTGGCGTCGACACCGTTGAGCTCCGTCACACCAACAATCGTTCGGTTCGGATAGGGGCCATCGCCGTAGATTTCCTGGCGGATATCATTATCGAGCCGTCGGATCGTGAGGAATTCTGCCGATGGATGAGGGGCATCGGTCCGGATAAACACAGTGGTCTCGATCAGATCCTCAGGTTGCGCGCCAGCGTCGGCGGCAACGAAAAACATGTTTGTGTAAGCCTGCTGAATCCGCTCCCCGAGATCGAGCACGATCTCATTTGTGTCGGGATCGATGCCGCGCATGCCGGAGATGAAAATATAGGGACCTACCGTCGTTCCGAGCCCCCATTGGGCCGTGGGCTGGATCGCCCCGGGCGGATTGAGCCGCTCGAGCGCGCCAAAGCACGACTGGGGTGCCGCAGCACATGCGGACAACGCAGACAGCATGATTCCGGCGACGACCGGGAATATCGCTTTCATGGATAGACCGTACATTCATACGATTCGATTTCCACGCCCGGTATCCAAGTCCAATACTTCTCTCGGGTGACCGGCTCGGTTAAGGTCGCAGGATCCGTGACGGTCAGGCGGTAATTGAGACGTGCCTGATCACCGCTTAATTCGAAAATCTCTTCGATCTGTGTGGAAGCACTCAACGGGATTCCGGCTATTAACTGTGGGGCCAAGATGGCGGAAGTCGAGACGAGCAAGCTGTTGCCGTCCCAGCGTCCGACCGAATGACCTAACGGGGACGCCACGCCCGGCGCGGGTTCGTCCGTTACCTGAATGACGCGAGTCAGGTCGTATTCCTCTATCCGCAACAGAATTCGTTCTTCCTCGTCGATGAACTCAACCGGATAAGGCTGGCCCATAATGTGCGGCATGCCTTTCGGCGTGCAACCTGGAATCGGGTTATCCGCGACTGGATCGAAATTCTGCCGTGTCAGGCTCGCTGAGGCGGTCAGCGGATAGTCCGAGAGCCCGATCAGCGATAAATTTGAGCCTTGTCTGACTCTAAATGACGGATCTTCATCACGACTCCAGACGCGAAAAATTCCTGCGGCTCTAGCTTCGGCCGCGTCTACATTGACACGACTCAAGTTCAGGTCGGCCCAGCCCAGGGTTCGCTCGGTCCAGCGCGGCTTGGAGTCGCGTTGAATCAATATCTCACGACCATCGGGGAGTAGCAGATTGCGAGCCTCCATCGCATGAATATCATGTCGTCCGGGGGAACCAGCTACCCGAATAGTCTCCCCAACACTCAAGATCTCAGGACCGATACCGTGCCGTGCGAGCGTTAAAGGCGGCGTCGACTCGATTTCGTAGAGCACGGTTTCGCCCGCAACCTCCGATTCAAGCCAGAATCGTATGTGTGGGTTTCGCCAGAGAATCCGAGTTACTTCTCCTTCAATTTCTCTCATCGAACTCATGTCGTACATCGCAGCTCGGGAATGATGCGCGAACGCTTCTGGACCAAGGACGATCAGCACAAGCGCTGATGCGAATAGCGTCGATTTCATCATGGTTATTTCTCGTTAACGAATGCCTGCCTACGGCCGAGAGCAGACATTCGCATTAAGGCTGAGCGGGACCAATGATCGTTTCTAGCGCGTGCCCTTTGGCGCGACTTCCACACCGGCGAGCATGTACCGGTCGACGATCTCCTGCATATAGCCGGAGGCGCGCAGCTCGTCGATAAATCGGTCTAATTGCGACACGACTGCCTCATTCTGTTGAGCGACGACGATCGATTGTTCGACCGGCAGCACGCTGCCGTCGAGGACTCGGACGCGTGGCTCGCTCGCCACCACTGCCGCAAGGCGCTGCTTGTTGGCGGCGTAAGCGTCGATTTCTCCCGCCAGGAGCATGCGGGTTGCTTCTTCATCCGACGTCCCGCGAACCAGATCCACGAGCTCGGCGCTCTCGAGCGTACGATTCAGAAACAGGTCCACGGCGTTGCCCGAGATGGCTCCGATACGGATGCCTTCCTGATCGGCATCCGCGAACGTCTCGATCGGCGAATCCGCGCGCACGATGTAGCTGTTGTGCCCATAGATATAGGCTTGCGTGAAAGCGACTCGTTCCGCCCGAGTCGTGTCATAAGCAATGAACCCGATATCGGCGGACCCGTTGCTCACGGCGTCTATCACAGCCGGAACGCCCGACAGGGGCTGTATGGTCACCGGGACTCCCACCCGGCGCCCGAGTTCCCTGGCGACATCGGCCGCTGGACCTGTTACTTCCCCAGTCTGCGGATCGACTCTGACCTGCACGGGATTCCTACCAAGAAACGCGGCGCGTAG
>JAZFPW010000044.1:0-2266 GCA_036444815.1 Gammaproteobacteria bacterium | reverse complement strand
CGCGTGAGAACGCCAGCCCCCAGACGGTCCCGCGAGTGTCGGGCAGGGAGGCGTTGCCCGTCTTGACCCAGATGTTGCGGATGAAGTGGCCGAGCTTGTCGAACACCTGGACGCGAAGCCCCTCGCGCTCGCAGACGTAGACGAGGCCCATGTTGCTGATGACGACGCAGTGCAGCGCATACGTGAAGGCGCCGCCCGTGCCGGCGCGGGTCTCTTCGAGTGTCGCCTGGCGGCCCCATTGCCGCAGGAACCGGCCGTCGTTGTCGAACACGGCGATGCGCTTGTTGCCGTAGCCGTCGGCGATGTAGACGTCGCCGTTGTCGGGATCGACGGCGACTCCGGCCGGGTAGAAGAACCGGTCGTGAGCGGATTTCAGCGGTTCGCGATTGATCGAGTTGTCGGCCGCCCGAATGGCCGTGCCGTCGTACGTATCGAGCAGGCCGCGGGCGCCGATCTGCAGCAGCAGCTCACCAGCGTGGCTGTACTTCTGGACGATACCGTCGTTGTTGCCCACGACCCAGATGTTGTCCTCGGCATCGAACGCGCAGCCGTGGATGCTGTCCGGCACGCCAGAGGAGTCGCCCCAGGAAACGACGAGGTTGCCGTCCGTGTCGAACAGCAGGATCGAGGGTGCCGGTTGGGACGTCTCGGCTTCCTCGGCCGTGATGTTCTGCCGGTCGAGGATCGCGATGTGATCGTGGGAGTCGATGCAGGGATGGCCGAGCGTCGCATTGATCCAGCCGGCGGGCAGAGGTTCGGGCCAGTAAGGATCGATCTCGAATCGTGGACCCTCCTGCGCTGCAAGAGGCAGGCAGAACAGCATCAATGAAGCAAAGATGGCTCGGTGCATGCGCGTTACCCCCGTCGATTCGCCGGCCGTGTCTATGTTGAGGTCTTCTGGCCTCGATCAGTCTACGTCAATCCGATATTTCTCGGCAGCACGCTTGAGTCGAACGCTCTCCGATTCGATGTAAGCCGCAAACGCTTCGGGAGAGTCGCTGAGGGAGATTTCCATGCCCAGCTCGTTGATCTGTTGGATTACGAACGGGTCATCCATCGCATGCTGGACCGCTTCGAAAACCTGGGCGAGATGCTCGTCGGACGTTCCAGCCGGAACGAACAGTCCCGCCCATGAGCCGTGCGGTACGCTAGTCACGCCGCGCTCCAGCATGGTCGGGACGTCCGGGAGCAGCGGGATTCGGGTCGGGTGAGCGACCGTCAGTGCCACGGCAGAACGGTTCTCAACCAGTGGAGCCACGTACGGTGAAGTGGTAATCACCAGATCCACCGTGCCGTTAGCTACCGCTTCCATCGCGGACGCCGAGCCTCGAATGGACTCATCAAGCGTCGCGTCGATGCCGAGCTCGTACAACAGCGCCGAGAACTCCACACGATGTATGCTCCTTGGCGCGATGTACGAGTAGCTGAGCGCGCCCGGATGTTCCCGTGAATAGGCGATGAGTTCATCCAGCGTGTTGATGCCCAGACCGGAATGCGCGATAAGGACATCGGGCGTCGCCGTGAGTAGGGTGACTGGTCGCAGGTCGCGCAGTGGGTCGAGGCCGAAAGATGGCAAGATCGCGGGCAGTAACGCCATGTTGCCGACCGTGGATATGAAGATTATCGTTCCGTCGGCGGGGGCGCCGACTGCGGCGTGAGCGCCGGCGTTGTACTGGAGCTCGATGGATCGCTGAAGATACTCCTCGAGTTTCGGCGTGATGATCGTCGCCGTTCGGCTGGACGAGCCAACCTCCGAGAAGGTGGTCAAGAAGACCATGGGATCGTTCTGTGCGGCCGCGAGACTGGAATACGTCAGCAAAGCGCAGGTTGCCAGAGCACGAGCGTTAACTACGATAAGTGTTTTCATGGTTCGATAGATTTTATCCGAATCCGGGCGCTAAAGGAGCGATAATCGACCATCATCATAGAGAACCACTCTGATAGGATGTAGGCAATAACAGGGGAATCCGATGACAGAAAAACACTCGACGCCAGGGTGGAACGACCCGAATTGGAGAGACCTAGTGCCGGCGGCCGGCAACGGCGTGTTCGACCGTCGCGCTTTCTTCAAGGGCGGCGCGGCATTTGCTGCGGCAATGACCGGCTATACGCTGAGCGAGTCCGCACGAGCCCAGGCGCTCGTGGACGATCCGTGGAGTGCAGCACCAGGCACGCCGACCGGACCTTATGAGTCGCCGTCCCGATTCGAGAGTGCCGCCGTACGCACGATGACAAACCCGAACGGCGAGCCCCGTGGTCAGCAGTC
>JAZFPW010000043.1:0-3697 GCA_036444815.1 Gammaproteobacteria bacterium | reverse complement strand
TCTGACTCAAGGTTTCGTTGACGAAGATATTGTCCGCATCGATCAGGATACGGCCGCTGTCCTCGTCCTCGGCCAGTATGCTCTCCGAGGCCAGCAACGCCGTGCTGATGTTCGCGTCGGCCGCCCGGCTCAACGGGCTGTCGGGGTCGAAGTAGAAGGCCGTGTTCTCCGAACGAATTTCGATCCTATCGAAATGGCGGGTCAGAGACAGCACCCGGTTATCGCGATAGTTGCCGCGGAAGTGATCGCCCTGCACGACTCCGTCCGTGCTGACGGCCATATAGATGTATTCTCGATCCAACTGCTCTGCGCCGATTTCCAAATAGCTCTGGCCGGTATCACGATCGCGATAGAGCGTGAATAAACCGTCGAACCGATCGCTGTTCTCGGTTGTCTCAGCGATGGTCTTGTTTTCCGTCTCGGCATCCTCGTCGGCCTCCTGGGCGGCGAGCGGGCTGGAGAGTGCGGCGATGCTGAGCAACAGGGCCGTCGGTAGCTGATCTGCGTATTTCATGATGTCGACCTCCGCGAAGGCCTGGAAGCATAGATAATCCGGCTCTGATGGGCCAGCGTGAATTCCGCCGAAGATAACGGCACACTAGGGCCCTGTCGTGATGCCCCTCGAGGCGAATAAGGACAAGAACAAGCCATGGAGTTGATTCCTCTCGATGAGGCCGTCGCGTTCCTGCAGGTCGTCTTCGTCGACATCATACTGGCCGGGGATAACGCCATCGTCGTGGCCATGGTCGTGGTCGGGTTGCCGGCCGACCGGCGGGCCCGTGTCTTGGTCATCGGCATCGCTGCCGCGACGCTCATGCGCGTGTTCTTCGCGTTGCTGACCGTGCAGCTCTTGAATGTGCTGGGGCTGAGCCTCGCGGGGGGGCTTCTGCTCCTGTGGGTGACTTGGAAACTCTGGCGGGATCTCAGGACTCAACATGAGGCGGATCAGGCTGCCGCGGACATCGAGGACATCGTGCATGGGACGCCGCTCAGCCATCCGGACGCACCCAGAAAGACGATGCGCCAGGCGATAATCCAGGTCGTGGTCGCCGATGTATCCATGTCATTGGACAACGTACTCGCCGTGGCAGGGATCGCACGCGATCATCAGTGGGTACTGGTCTCGGGCCTCGTCCTGTCGGTGGCATTCATGGGCCTGGCGGCGGCGTACATCGCCCGCCTCCTCGCCCGCTACCACTGGATCGGATACCTGGGCGTGGTCGTCATCCTCTACGTGTCCGTGGCGATGATCTGGGACGGTGGGGTTCAACTAGTCCGAGCGACGTTCTAGCCGCCAACGGCTTGAATAAGCATTACAACATCGTAACGTTAGACTCTGTCTAGACGCCGTCAGGGCCGCCCGGATGTGCTAGACTCCCCCGACACTCAGATTGTTGCAGCTACTACACATCTGAGACCGAATTGGGGAGTGGCGTTCACATTGACAGCTGAACGTTGTCAACCTCGAGGGGCGGCCCACAGGCGCCCCTTTTTCTTGCCAGCAACTCCGTGCGCACGGCTTGTGTTCGATTCCGGCGTATAGTCGCTAATCACGAGGCCGTTCGGTAGCGATCACCGCTAAATCCGAGCCGCCTCCCGGCGCGACACGAACGAGGCAAATCGCCATGCGACTTGAAACACCGGATTTCGACGGTCGGGATCGATGTCATTGAGCTCGGGAAGCCAGCCACGAGTCTGCATCTATGTTCCGATCGACGCGTCTGGGGCGTCTCATCGGCTGATCGAGGAAGCTGGCTGCGAGTTGGTTCTCGGCGATGGATCCTGGCGGAGCGGGATCGACGGGGAGCAACTGCTGGAAATCGCCCAGGGGGCCGATGCGCTGATGGGCGCCACGATTAAGCGGTCGCCAATAGAACGCTCGTTCCTGGAGCGGCTACCGGACCTACGCATCATCTCCAAGTATTCGATCGGTGTTGAGGATGTGGATTTGGACGCCGCCACGGAGATGGGCGTCCTCGTCACGAACTGTCCGACGGAAGCCAATTGGGGTGGAGTGGCTGAAGGGACGATCGCATTCGTGCTCGCGCTGCTGAAACGAATCAGGGAGCGGGACCGGCACGTTAAGGCGGGTGGCTGGCGGGACCCGTCGCTGCTGGGCACCTATCTCGGGGCGCGCCAGGACGGCTACGCGGGAATCACGGTAGGGATTGTCGGGCTGGGTCGGATCGGCGCGCGCGTGGCAGATCTGCTCGCGCCTTGGCGTGTGGGGCTCCTGGCCTGCGACCCGTATGTGGATGACGCGCGGTTCGTCCACCACAACGCCCGGCGAGTGGACCTGGAGACCCTGTTAACGGAAGCCGATGTCGTCACGCTGCACTGCGATCTAACCACGGAGACGCGGGGCCTGATCGACCGGGCGCGGCTAGCGCTGATGAAGCCGTCCGCGGTACTGATCAACACGTCGCGTGGTCCCGTGGTCGATGTCGATGCGCTGTGTGACGCGCTGGCGGCAGAGAAGCTGGCGGGCGCGGCTCTGGACGTGCTGCCCCAGGAACCGCCAGAGGCAGACGATCGGGTCCGTGGCATGGGCGAGAAGATCCTGCTCTGCCCCCATATGGTCAGTGCGAATGTTCCGGGAACGCTAGAACCCGCGATTCCCTGGGCGACAGAAGCCACATTGGCCGCTCTAAGGGGGGAAGTGCCGGAACACGTTTGTAATATCGACGCGATTCCGCGCTGGCTCGATCGTTTTGGCGGCAGCCCACTCATCTGACTCGCGAACGGCTTGGGAGCGACAGCGGTGAACCCGGCGTCGACCGCACGGGTAAGCCCAACGTGACGCCGAAGCAGGCTGGGTCGCGAGCGATTTGGTCCTGGGCGCTCTACGACTTCGCCAACTCGCCTTTCACGACATTGGTCGTGACTTTCGTCTATGCCACTTACTTTACACAGGTAATAGCGCCCGATCCCATCGCCGGAACGGTTCTCTGGTCTCGAGCCGTCGCGTTGACTGCGGTCGTGGTCGCCGCCTGCTCGCCGATTCTCGGTGCGCTAGCGGACCGCGGCGGTTTCCGCAAATTGTTCGTGATGCTGTCGACGCTGTGTTGTGTGCTGGCGACCACGGGGCTCTACTTCGTCCTGCCCGGGCACGTATGGGCGGCGCTGGCACTGCTGGTTGCGGCGAACGTCGCTTTCGAGTTCGGCACGGTCTTCTACAATGCGTTTCTGCCGAACTTGGCGCCGCCCGGACGAATCGGCCGTATCTCGGGTTATGGCTGGGGATTGGGTTATCTGGGCGGGCTACTAGCGCTCGCCGTCGCGCTCGTGACATTGATACAACCCGACGTGCCGTGGTTCGGCTTCTCGACAGAGTCCGGTCAGAACATACGCGCGACCAACCTGCTGGTAGCGGTGTGGTTCCTCGTCTTCAGCTTACCGTTGTTCCTGTGGGTCGATGAACCACGCCCGCGCCACACGGACGGTCGTCGAGTTGTCGCCGCGGCCTTCGCGCAGCTGCACCGGACTCTGCAAGAGATCCGCAAGCATCGTCAGGTAGTTCGGTTTCTGGTCGCGCGGATGATCTACAACGATGGCCTAGTCACGATATTCGCCTTCGGCGGAATCTACGCCGCCGGGACGTTCGGGTTTACGCTGCAGGAGGTGCTGGTCTTCGGCATCGTGCTGAATCTAGCCGCCGGACTTGGTGCGCTCACGATGGGCCACCTCGACGACTGGA
>JAZFPW010000042.1:0-6855 GCA_036444815.1 Gammaproteobacteria bacterium | reverse complement strand
GTCGAACTTGATGATCGGGTCCAGATCAGAATCGAGGCACTCCCAGCCGAATAGCTCTCCGGGTGCGTCACACCGAATCACTGCCCAGAGATGTTCGCCATCGGAGTCCATCGTCACCCCGCCCACGGCGCCCATTTCCCTCCCGTCCGGCAGGCGTGCCCAGCCATCGACGGCCCGATACGGGTTCGGCAGCGCCTGAGAGGAAGCCTCAACCGCCAGGCCGGCCATCGTGACGGCTGCGAACGTCAACACGAGTCTACGTCGATGTGCAGGATTCTTTAGATTCAGTCGCGTGAACATCGAATTCTCCCCGGATAACGGACGTAGAATACCTCAGTATTGATAGACATTGGATGGGGGTACTCCACTCTGTACAATGTATTGAGCTAACAGCCTCAAATGTCTGCAGTTGGCCGAAGTACCGAAGCCCAACTCAACCAGATTCAAGCTCCGAACGGATGGAATAAACGGCGATGGCGACGACGGGCGAAAAAATAATCTATTGGGTCGCGACCGGGTACATGTTGTTGCTGATGATGTGGTCCTTCGTAACCTATCACATCTTCCACGACGGCATGGCGAGTTTCTTCGTAACGTTCGGCTATCCCGCATATCTAGTTTACCCCCTAGCCTATCTGAAACTGATCGGCGTGATCGTCATCATCACGAACCGCTACAACAATCTCAAGGACTGGGTATACGCGACCTATTACATCAACATGATTCTCGCGTTCGTGGCACATGTCGTCGCGCAAAATTTCTACTGGCACGCCGTGCTAGGGCTGATTTGTGTGCCGATCTCCTATATCTATAGCAACAAGGTGCGCGGGCGACCGCCGAGAAATCTGTTCGATTTTTGGCCGACGGCGGGCTCAGCGTAACAGGGGAGATCTCGTGCTCAATCGATTGAACCATTTGCTGCGAGCGACATGCGTCGTCTCGCTAACGTCCGCTTGCGCTCCTCAGAGCGATACTGCCAATCCCGCCGACGATCCCTTAAGGGAAATCATCCCTATAACGGGCGGCCTCTATGAAGCTCGGGACTCGATCCACAACACCGTGTTCCTGGTGACGTCCGACGGCATCATCTTGGGCGATCCGATCGGTATCGATTTCGCGCGCTGGCTAAAGACGGAGCTTACAGACCGCTTTGGTTCGACCGTGAAGTATGTGATCTATAGTCACCATCACCCGGAACACGCCACGGGCGGCACTGTGTTTGCCGACACGGCCACGTTCGTGGCTCACGAGAACGTCGTAACTGCGCTGAATGCACCCTTCCCCAGCAATGCGGGTCAGATGGACCGAAACGGGAACGGCAGGATCGAAAGGGCTGAGGCGACGGACCCCGGGTACCCCGGAAATTTCGACAAGTACGACAGAAATGGGGACGGCAGCATCACGGGCGTAGAAATCAATGCCGATACGCCCCCACCGGACATTATCTACTCGAATCAGATGAGCATCACGCTGGGGGACAGCAGGGTGGAGTTGATACACCCAGGCCCCGCCCACACCGATGACATGACAGTCCTGCTATTCCCTGAGGAGCGGACGCTGTTCGGCGTAGACTTGCTACACGTCAGACGCTTTCCAGCGAGCCTGAACGGCTATCCCGTAGATCAGTACGTCGACGCGGTTTCCAAACTTCAGGACCTGGATTTTGACGTCGTGGTCGCGGGCCACGGTAATATTATCGGGGAAAAAGACGATTTGCTTCTGTTTCTAGATTTTCTTCGAGCGCTCGAGGCGACCGTATCCGATGCTGTCGCCGAAGGAAGAAGCCTCGACGAGACGCTGCAGAGCCTATCCTGTCCTGGCTACGAAGACTGGCTGCGCTATGAAGACAGACGGGTATCCTTGATCACGGAGACCTACGAACTCCTGACCGGGCAGTAGCGGAACGGTGACGTGATCGACTGATCGCTTATACTTGTTATGGGCTCTTGGAGCCGCTCGGAGACGTGCGGATCAGTGAATTACGAAGAAGGCGACTGATATAAACTGAATATGGCGGCTTGCGCTTGCCGGCTTCATCGGGAGGACCAATGCTTGAGACAAAGATTACTGAGTTGAAAGGGGCGTTTTCGGACGATGAAGCGGAACAGTTGAAG
Organism: Gammaproteobacteria bacterium; assembly: GCA_036444815.1. Taxonomy (GTDB): domain Bacteria; phylum Pseudomonadota; class Gammaproteobacteria; order Steroidobacterales; family Rariloculaceae; genus SMWC01. The sequence continues at coordinate 4,741 of JAZFPW010000042.1, read as the reverse complement.
CGTTCACTCACATCTAGAAAGAGCCTGAGAAAAATCGACGCAGAACTGAATAGCTTACTGGCTGGTATCACGTCTGAAATGACCGACACGAACGTCCAGAATCTGATCACTAGCAGCGCCATTCCACAAAAAACGGAATGTGAACCATGCGATTGTCTGGCCGGGTACATGACTTGTAGAGACTATGTCATGACGCAGTCAGGTCAATGGCTAGAGATAAGCACTAGAATTGTGGCCTGCAACGGCTGGGTATGTGCGATTGTTCGAGCTTTTAATAACTTAATAGGAGGCATCTTGCGGAGAGGATAGGACGCGCAACACTCAGATGAAATGAAGCGGAGAACATTCTGCGCCTCTAGTCCGGCGGGGGAGAACAATATGAATCACACTAGCAGACGCTTACCTCGGACATTGACCTTGTCTTGGCTAGTGGCCGGCCTGTTGCTGGGATGCGGTACTTCGACCGATGAGGCGCCGGATGCGAGCCGGGTCTTCGTGATCAAGTTTCCCCATGTCATGGCCCCGGGCACACCGAAAGGCCAGGCCGCGGACCGGTTCAAGGAACTTGCCGAGGCGCGTTTTCCGGGCCGGGTTGCGGTGGAGATCTATCCCTCCAGCCAACTGATGAACGACGATGATTCTCTCGAGGCGCTTGCTTTTGGTGAGATCCAGATGATCGCGGTGGCACTCTCGAAATTCGATCGCCTGACGCGCCGGTTCCAGATCTTCGACCTGCCGTTTCTATTTCCGGACCTGGCCGCCGTAGAGCGTTTTCAAGACAGTCCCATGGGCGAGACCCTGCTCACGGAACTCGTCGACAGCGGTTTTCTGGGGCTCAGCTTCTGGCACAACGGGATGAAAGTATTCGGTGGGCCTCACCCGATGCGACGGCCGGAAGATGCGGAGGGGCTCAAGTTCAGGATCATGGAATCCGATGTCCTGCAGGCGCAGGTACTGGAGATCGGCGGCAATCCGCAGAAAATGCCATTCGGTGAGGTCTATCACGCTTTGCAGACCGGCGCGATCGACGCGCAGGAGAACACCTGGTCGAACATCTATTCCACGAAATTCTACGAAGTGCAGCCCTACTTCACGAGCACAAACCACGGCTATGTCGGCTATCTGGTCGCCGTTAACTCGCCGTTCTGGGAATCGCTGCCGGATGACCTTCGCACCGGGCTAGAGGAGATCGTTGCGGAGGTAACGATATGGGGTAATGCCAGAGCGGCCGCGATCAATGCCGACAGCCTCGACAGGATCAGAGAATCCGGGCGCACCGAGATCGTGACTCTGACGACCGAAGAGCTAACGGTCTGGCGGGACGCGGTGCAGCCTGTCTGGGAACAGTTCGCGGACGATATCGGCCGTGAGACGATTTCAGCCGCCCGCGGCGGCGATAATCCATAGCGAGACAACGATGAAACGACGAACACTAGCCTCTCTCGGACTTCTCTTTCTGCCGCTTGCGGCGCTCGGCCACCATAGTTTCGCGGCGACGTTCGATCTCAGCAGGGTCCTCGAGCTCGAGGGCGAGGTCACCAGGGTCTTCTGGAGAAATCCGCACATCGGCCTGACGCTGAGGACGATGGACGACAGTGGCGCGGTGGCGGTCTGGAATCTCGAGAGCCAGTCGCTCAGTGTCCTTCGGCGCATGGACATCACCGACCCGTTCTTCGCGGTCGGCGACACGGTGAAGGTGGCCGGCTACCCGGCCAGGCGCGCGGCCGATGGGCTATTCGTCACGCATATGCTGTTACCGAGCGGTGAAGAATTCGTTTTCCAGTTCGGGGCCGCGCCGGCCGCACTACGCTGGTCCGATCGGGCCTGGGGGGACACCGGTGGCTGGTTCGTCGATAGCGGCGACACTTCGGAGCCCGAGCGCGGGTTGTTCCGCGCCTGGGCCACGACCTTAGCCGGTGGCGAAGGTTTCTTCTGGCGGGAGAGTTATCCGCTAACCGATGCGGCGCGCGATGCCCTCGCGGCATTCGATCCCTACGCGGACGACCCGATAACCAACTGCGCACCGAAAGGAATGCCGGCGATCATGAGTCAACCCTACCCACTCGATTTCGTCGACCAAGGCGATACGATAACGCTCCGCCTGGAAGAGTACGACACGGTCCGCACGATTCACGTGGACGACGCGGCCGGTGTCGATGAGCCGTCGCCGTCGCTGTTGGGTCACTCCGTGGGGCACTGGGAAGACAGCGCGTTGGTCGTTCAGACCACGGGCGTCGATTGGGGTCACTTCGACGCCGCCGGTATCCCTCTGAGCACTGACGTAGAGTTCCTGGAGCGCTTCACTCCGTCGGACGACGGTAGCCGTTTGGACTACGAGCTGACAATCCTGGATGCAACGACTTTCACCGAGCCGCTCGTCTTGCGAAAGGCATGGGTGTCGTTGCCCGACGTGCGGGTAGCACCGTACGAGTGCACGATAGACGGGTAGAGCCTGGCTGCATCGTCACGACTCCCGTACTATCGCGAGACAAGAACAACACCATGGAGCATGGCATGAATCATAACGGCGTTCGCACCCTTGTCCTACTGGGCTTGATGATGACTCTGGGGGCTGCTTCCACGACCTTCGCGCAACCGACACCACGGCGGTCCATCACCCCGATCACCGGCGATCTGTATCGCGGCCAGAACAACAATCATTTCATGCTGTTGTTGGTCACGGACGAAGGCATCATCATGACCGACCCGATCAACGTGGGTTTCTCGACCTGGCTCAAAGACGAGGTCGAAAGTCGCTTCGGTGTACCCGTGCGCTATGTGCTCTATAGCCACCACCATGGCGATCACGCGTCGGGCGGAGCGGTCTTTGCGGACACGGCCCAATTCGTGGGCCATGAGAACATGTTGGGCCACCTGGCTATGCCTCCCGACTCCACACCCCTTCCGCTCGAGGGCCAGTACGCCATCGCCGCGACGATGGATGCGAACGGCAACGGCCGCATCGAGCGGAGTGAGGCGAGCGGCGCCATTCTCAACAATTTCTCGGGCTTCGACGCGAACGGCGATGGCGAGTTGAACGGCGCCGAAGTCCTGCGCGGGCCGCTGAGCAACGTGCACCCACCGAACATCACTTACTCGAGAACGACGTCGATCTCCCTCGGCGGCAAGGAGGCCCAGATGACCTGGGTCGGCGAGATGAATCACTCGATGGACATGAGCGTAATCTCATTCCCGGCCGAACGCGCGATACAGGTCGTCGACTTCATTACGTTCCAACGGTTGCCGTACCGGGAGATGGACTTCGAGAACGGGCTGTTCGACGAATGGATGTCGGCAATCAAGCACTGGGAGTCCCTGGCTGACGAATACGACTACATCTCCCCTGGACACGGCCCCGTGGGCGATCTAGCCGACGTCAAGGCATGGCGCCGCTACTTCGAGGCGCTTCGCGATGCAGTAGCAGACGGCATCACCGCCGGTCAGTCGCTCGAGGAGATGCGTGCGAGCATCGAGATTCCAGAGTACAGCGACTGGGAAGGCTATTCGTGGCTCGACGAGAACGTCTTGGGGATGTACCACTTCCTGACCGACTGACGTCGTCGGGCGCCGCCAAAACGAAACGGGCCAGCACGACGGCTGGCCCGCGGTTTCGTTAGAAGGCTAAGCGACTAACCGCCGGCCCGGCCGGGCGCCCCCCTGCCTCCGCCCCTGGCTCCTCCCATTCCGCCTGTCTGAAGGCGAGAGCCGTCGGGTGCCGTGCGAATGCTCCAGTGGTGATGCTCGTCCTGCGTCAGGTGAACCTTGTAATCCTGTCGCACCGGGATACAGAACGTGAGCGCATCGTCGCAAGCAAAATACTGCACTCGCAGGTCGATCGTCTGGTTCGGCTCATGCGCGTCGATCTCGACGAGAAACTCCCGTGGATCAGCATCGGCCGGTTCCTCGGGATCGACAGCGACGCCGCGTGCGGGCGTGACGTTGACACCGTCGGGCGCCGAGATCCGGAACTCGACGGGATCGACCTCGTTATTCCAGTGCACGTGGTACAGCGGATCGAGATGGAAGCCAATGTACATGGTCCCCTTACCGGTCGCGAACAGCTCCGGCGTGCCTTCCGCACGCAGCTTCGCGTAGAACGGTATGTCCGTACTCTCGTGCAGTGGCTCGATCACCATGGGCTGCGCGCCTTCCGGCAGCGGCACGCGCGGCACGATGCCCTTGGCCACGGTCGGTATCGCGGGCTGCTCGGGAAGATTTAGATCCGCAACCCGGGTGGGATGCGCCACGGCGCCGACGAGCCGCTCCATGTCCTGGCGTAGTGCCGCAGGATCACTCCAACCACGGCGGGCGACGACGATGCCATCGCTATCGATAATGATCTCGCTGTTCGGCGTGCGGCCCATCTCGTCATGGAACAGGTTGTCCATCGTATCGGCCAGCCAGGCGACGCTGGTTCCGAGTCGCCGCTTCGCCTCCGCCACATGCATCAAGCGTTCCTCGATGCTGAACGGGCTGATGTAGTTGTCGAGCTCGGGGTGTGCGAGCGGCTTGTAGACATAGAAGAACTGTACACCCTGATCTGTGTAGTCTAGTTTGACCGTCTCCCAACTGGGGACGTTACGCAGGAAAGGGGGTCACGTGAGGCAGCCGAGCGTCAGCACCGTATACGGGCTGCGGCTCGCTAGGTCGCGGATGTTTACGCGCTGGCCCTGGGCGTCGACGATCGTCAGATCGGCTATCTTGTCGCCGATCTGGGGCGCGGCGTCAAAACGGGGGCTAG
>JAZFPW010000041.1:0-5683 GCA_036444815.1 Gammaproteobacteria bacterium | reverse complement strand
AAAGTGCATATGCGCAAGGTACCGATTGGGGCCGACGTCAAGTCCTCCGTGATTGCCCGCGGAACGCCGGGATTCTCCGGTGCCGATCTAGCCAACCTCGTCAACGAGGCTGCCCTGCTCGCCGCGCGCGCCAATCGGCGTACGGTGACGATGGAGGAGTTCGACAAGGCGAAAGACAAGATCATGATGGGGGCCGAGCGACGCTCCCTGGTCATGAGCGAGGACGAGAAAAAGCTCACTGCCTACCATGAATCAGGCCATGCGATCGTCGGCCTGCTGGTGCCTGACCACGACCCGGTCTACAAGGTAACGATCATTCCCCGTGGCCGCGCTTTGGGCGTCACGATGTTCCTGCCCGAGGAGGATCGATACAGTTATTCCAAGCAACGTCTGATGAGCTCCATGAAGAGTTTGTACGGCGGACGCATCGCGGAGGAGTTGATCTTCGGTCCGGAGTACGTCACCACCGGCGCATCTAACGATATCGAGCGTGCGACCGAGATCGCGCGCAACATGGTAACGAAATGGGGCTTATCCGATCGACTCGGGCCGTTGACCTACAGTGAGGATGACGGCGAGATCTTCCTCGGTCGCAGCGTCACGCGTCACAAACAAGTGTCGGACCTAACGGCCCACGTCATCGACGAGGAAATTCGTTCGCTCATCGACATCTGTTATAAAGACGCTAAGAAGCTTCTCGAGGCAAATCAGGCGACGCTTCACTTGATGGCCGACGCCCTGATGAAGTACGAGACAATCAACGAAGATCAGATTAGCGAGATCATGGAGGGCCGGGAGCCTCGGCCGCCCGAGGATTGGGATGATTCCGAGCCCGGCGAGTCTGTCGAGGTCGAGCCGGACAGCGCGAAGGAGAAGAGTAAGCCACCGCTGGGTGGGCCAGCCAGCCAGCACTGATCGTGATGGACCGTCACCCTCGGCCGGAATCGACCGAGACAGAACCAAAATCAAACGCGGGAACGGTCGTCAGGCCGTGCTAGAGAGGTAATCGTGGCAAGCCGTTATTTCGGAACTGACGGTATTCGCGGCCGGGTCGGGAAGGATCCCATGACTGTCGAGTTCGCGTTGCGGCTTGCGAGTGCGGCGGCCCGTGTGCTGGCACCCGACGGCGGATCGCTGCTGATCGGCAAAGACACTCGGGTGTCAGGCTATATGTTCGAGTCTGCCCTGGAGGCCGGGTTTGTGGCCGCCGGTGTCGACGTATTGCTTACCGGGCCTCTGCCGACGCCTGGCATCGCCTATCTGACCAAACGGCTCGGGGCTGACTTCGGTATCGTCATCAGCGCGTCTCATAATCCTTACTACGATAACGGCATCAAATTCTTCGATCGGGAAGGCGAGAAGTTGTCGAACGACGTCGAGGCGGCCATCGAGGCGCGCCTGGACGAACCGCCTACTACGCGTGAGTCACATGCGTTAGGTCAGGCGACCAATGTCGGCTCGGCCAGGGTGGAGTATCAGGAATTCTGCAAGCGGTCGATTCCTGACGGCATGAACTTCTCCGACCTTAAGGTCGTCGTCGACACGTCCCATGGGGCAGCCTACAAGGTTGCGCCCCGTGTGATCGAGGAACTAGGCGCCGAATTGATCCCAGTCGGCTGTTCGCCGAATGGCCGCAACATCAATGACGGCTGCGGCTCGACGCGGCCGGATCTGCTTAAGCTGACAGTCAAGGGCGTGCGCGCGAATGTCGGCATCGCGCTGGACGGTGACGGTGACCGAGTCCTGATGGTCGACGAGGACGGAGAGCTCGTGGACGGTGATCAGCTTCTGTACGTGCTGGCGGAGAATCACGTCGATCAGAAGAGCCTGCAGGGCCCGGTGGTCGGGACCGTGATGACGAATCTAGGCCTGGAGCTCGCGCTGGACGAGATGGGCGTCGACTTCCGCCGTGCCAGCGTGGGGGATCGCCACGTGCTCGCCATGCTCAAGGAGCACGGCGGTATCCTGGGCGGCGAGACCTCCGGGCATCTGATCTGCCTGGACAAGACCACGACCGGGGACGGCTTGATCACGGCGCTACAGGTCCTCGCTATCATGAAGCGTACGGGCCGCAGCCTGAAGAGTCTGGCGGGCGGGATGGTGCAGCTGCCCCAGACGATGTTGAGCGTGGAGGTCGCTAATCATGTTGACCCGCATTCGGAGCCTGGAATTCGTAATGCCATCACGGAAGTCGAATCCAAGCTCGGCGGCCGTGGCCGGGTTGTCCTGCGAGCCTCAGGCACGGAACCGGTTATCCGGGTTATGGTCGAAGGCGAGGATCGAGACATGGTCGCGGAGCTGGCACAGCATCTCGCAGACTCCGTTCGGTCCACGTTGAGTACGTGATCGTTGCATCAGAAATAATCTAGGTACTCATGGCGGCAGCTCCACGACCGGCATTAATCGCAGGCAATTGGAAGATGCATGGCTCGATGAAGGAGAGCCGTGAGCTCGTGGCCGACCTGTGCGAAGGCGTCACGGGCGACAGCAACGCGAGGATGTTGCTCTGTCCACCCTACGTTTATCTGAGCCAGGTATCGGCATGGCTTTCCGGCAGCCCGATTGCGTTGGGCGCCCAGGATCTGTCGGAGCAGACCTCGCCCGGAGCGTTCACCGGAGAGGTGGCCGGCACGATGCTGACCGATGTGGGTTGTGAATATGGCATCGTTGGCCATTCCGAGCGCCGAACGCTGCACGGCGAGACCGACGAGCTGGTGGCGGCAAAGTTCCGGGCGGCCCAAGCCCAGGGATTGATCCCGATTCTTTGTGTCGGCGAATCGTTGGAAGAGCGGGAAGGCGATCGTACCGAAGCGGTTGTCCGGCGGCAGATCGATGCGGTGCTGGACGCGGCCGGCGTGGCGGCCTTCGAGACGGCGATCGTGGCCTACGAGCCGATCTGGGCGATCGGCACCGGACGCACGGCGACGCCGGATCAGGCCCAGGAAGTGCATGCGTTGATCCGGACGATGATAGCTGGGCGAGATGCTACAATCGCGTCCGGATTAACGATTCTGTACGGTGGCAGCGTCACGGGTGCGAATGCTCAGGAGCTGTTTGCCATGGATGACATAGACGGTGGTTTGGTCGGTGGGGCGTCGCTGAAGGCGCAGGAATTTCTAACCATCTATCGGGCGACCCGAAGCAATGGTCCAACAATATAGCCTTGTTGGACCACTAGACCGAGTTCGACGAGATGCCTCTTCAATCGATGGTGCTGATGTTCCACGTAGCAGTCGCACTGCTCATCGTGGCACTCGTATTACTGCAGCGCGGCAAAGGCGCGAGTGCGGGCTCGGGCTTCGGCGCCGGCGCTTCTGGAACAGTATTCGGTTCCCGTGGTGCCGCGAGCTTTCTGTCCCGGGCGACAGCCGTGTTGGCGACGTTGTTCTTTGCTACCAGCCTGTCCTTAGCCTATCTGGCGCGGCAACAAACGGCGCCGACGAGCCTGTTGGAGCGCGCGGCCGAGGAACAGACGACGACGACACCGCCTCGCTTCGAGTTGCCCGATCTACCGGTCTTGTCACCGGAAGCTGAAGATCCTGGAAGCCCGGCCGCTAGCGACACCGCCGAATAGCGTACTCAACTATGCCGATGTGGTGGAACTGGTAGACACGCTGTCTTGAGGGGGCAGTGGCGCAAGCCGTGCCGGTTCGAGTCCGGCCATCGGCACCATTAGTATGACCGCACAGCCGGAACACGAAGCAGACTGTGACTGTTACAATCCGCGCCGTTCGGTCGCGATCCGGTAGGTAGATGCTCGCAAATTACGCTCCCGTTCTGATCTTTCTGGTTATCTCAGGTGGCCTGGGGCTCGTCCTATTGTCGATCGGCCTGGCGTTGGGGAAAGGGCAGAAGAGCGCCGACAAATCTTCGCCGTACGAATGCGGCTTCGAGGCCTTCGAAGACTCGCGGATGCGCTTCGACGTACGTTACTACCTCGTCGCTATTCTCTTCATCATCTTCGATCTGGAGATCGCCTTTCTCTTCCCATGGGCAGTTTCTCTCGATCAGGTCGGGATGTTCGGCCTGGTTGCCATGGGGATCTTTCTCGCCGTACTCGTCGTCGGGTTCATTTACGAATGGCGCAAAGGGGCGTTGGAGTGGGATTGACTCAGGACCTGCCCGTCGACATGCCCGAGATGATGGATCGCGGTTTCGTCGTGACGAAACTCGATGGGCTCATCAACTGGGCGCGGACGGGCTCGTTGTGGCCGATGACCTTCGGTCTAGCCTGTTGTGCCGTAGAGATGATGCATGCCGGCGCAGCGCGTTACGATCTGGATCGATTCGGCATCGTCTTCCGAGGTAGCCCGAGGCAGTCGGACGTCATGATCGTAGCCGGCACGCTGGTCAACAAGATGGCCCCGGCGCTGCGAAAGGTTTACGACCAGATGGCCGAGCCGCGTTGGGTCATTTCCATGGGATCGTGCGCGAACGGGGGTGGCTATTACCACTATTCTTATGCCGTCGTGCGGGGTTGCGATCGAATCGTCCCGGTCGATGTGTATGTTCCCGGCTGCCCGCCCACCGCGGAGGCCTTGCTGTACGGAATCATCCAGCTGCAACAGAAGATCCGCCGCACTCACACGATCGCCCGCTGATGCCAGGGAGAGAGCTGACAGCGAAATACGCCAAGTTGGCTGAGGCCATCGAAGCCAAGCTCGGAGACAAACTGACTCGGCTGGAGACTACCCACGGCGAATTAGGCTACCGGCTCGCCGCCGGCGACTTACTCGACTGTGCTCGAATCCTGCGAGATGACCGCGCATTGCGATTCGAGATGCTCATGGACGTTTGCGGTGTGGATTACCTGAGTTACGGTCGCGCCGAATGGGATACCACTTCCGCGACCACCACCGGCTTTAGTCGCGGCGTACAGCAGGGTCGGACGGCGGGTACGGACGAGATTGCGAACACCCAGTATCGGCCCGAGAGCCGGTTCGCGATCGTCTATCACCTGTTATCCGTGACGCATAACCATAGGGTGCGGCTCAAAATCTTCTGCGCAGACGAGGACCGGCCGATGGTCGACTCCGTCATCTCGATCTGGTCCTCGGCGGACTGGTATGAGCGCGAGGCGTTCGATCTGTTCGGAATTGTCTTCGTCGGTCACCCGGATCTACGTAGAATTCTCACGGACTACGGCTTTATCGGTCATCCGTTCCGCAAAGACTTCCCGCTGATCGGCAATGTCGAGATGCGCTACGACCCCAGTAAAGGCCGCGTCGTCTACGAACCGGTGAGTATCGAACCGCGCACGCTCGTGCCGAAAACGATTCGTGACGATAACCGCTACGACCCCGATCTCAAGGGCTAAAGCGATGCCTGAGATCCAGAATTTCACGCTGAACTTCGGCCCCCAACATCCGGCCGCGCACGGTGTGTTGCGCCTGGTCTTGGAGATGGACGGCGAGGTCATTCAGAAAGCCGATCCACACATCGGTCTGCTGCATCGCGCGACCGAAAAACTCGCTGAATCCAAGCCGTTCAATCAGACGATCGGTTACATGGATCGCCTGGATTACGTATCGATGATGTGCAACGAGCACGGTTATGTGCTCGCCATCGAGAAGTTGCTCGGCATCACGCCACCGGTTCGGGCTCAATACATCCGCGTCATGTTCGATGAGATTACGCGCATTCTGAACCACCTGATGTGGCTCGGAGCGCATGGGCTCGACGT
>JAZFPW010000040.1:0-6337 GCA_036444815.1 Gammaproteobacteria bacterium | reverse complement strand
ACCTCCAACATTAAAACGTTTTTACTGGGTTGCCACACCACCGCCGGACTACCAGGACAACGATCGCCGCCCGTCTCCCGTCCCCGGAGGCTGGATCGCTTCTCCGAGCAGGCCTACGATATTATCAGCTCACCACGCACGCGCCAGTCGTTCGATCTATCGCAAGAGCCAGCCTCGGAAAGCGATCGTTTCGGCAAGCATGAGTTTGGACAAAGTCTGCTCCTCGCTGCTCGACTGATCAAGGTGCGCGGGGGGCAGGCGATCGGGGCCACCGACGCAATCGCCTCAGAGCTCGTTGACGGAGGCTTCAGCCCCGACGACCTCGCGGCATCCTTCTTCCACAACATCGGTATCGATCCGAAGACCGAGTTCCGGGCCAACGTAGGACGCCCCGTCACGCTCGTTCGAGACGGATCGCCGATACGGCCACTCTTCTGAGGGTGAACTGCTCACGGAGCTCCGTGCACGGTGGCCGAGACTTCCTCGAGCAGTCCAGGCCGGAGTCGTCGGGATGCTCCGCGGCCTGCTCGTTACTGACGCCCAACGCGATCGGTGGTGTCGTTCGCCGGACCGGGAATGACACGCCGGACTTGTCCGTTGCGGCCTCCAGCCACAATACTGCCGTCGGCTGGATGGACGGCCAGCGAGTAAGCCCATCCATCGACGGCGGGAATGTCCAGAGTGACTTCTACCGAATCCGGGTCGATGATGCGAATGTGACCATCCGCGCAGGCGGCCACGATACTCGATCCGTCGTTCAGCCATGCGACGTTCAGCGGCTCTGCTTTGAGTCGTACAAATCGGACCATGCGGCCGATGGTCGGCTGCCAGAGTCGAACGGTGCGGTCTCTGCTTGCAGACGCGACCACCGGCATCCGGCCTTCACCCGGACGCAACGCGAGCGCGTGCACGCGCCGTGTGTGCTGATTCAGACTATGAAGAAGAACTCCCGTACCGTGGGTCCACACTCGCAGGCTCTGATCGATCCCCGCGCTGACCAGTGTTTGCTGATCACTCAAGAAACAGATCGAGCTGACGCCGCGCGAGTGCCCCTTCAGCACTCGAGTGGCCCGTCCGGCCCGCGTATCCCAGATAGTAATACTGTGATCCAGACTCGCCGATGCGACGGAAGACTCATCGCGCCAGGCAACGGCCATGACCGCATCCTCATGTCCGCTGAGAGTCTTGACGGGATCTCCGCCTGGCCATGAAAAGATTTCCACAACTCCCTCTTCCGCTGGGGTTCCGCCGCCAACGGCCAATCTGTCGCCGCTTGGCGAGAAGGCCAGGTCGTGAATGTTGAGGGCGGCAACTTGGATCTTCCTTTGCAGCTTTACTTGGGGCCAGCTGTACACGTACAAGCCGGCCTGTGAGCCAGCGAGAACCGATTTCCCGTCGGGAGCGAACGCGATGGAGGTCACCGGCGGCTCAGTGGCCGCCGCCGCTCGAACCAGCTGGCAGATGCACAGGCATGCCGCAAAAAAAGGAGTGGGTGAAAGTAGGTGAGTGCTCTTGTAGCGCATGCTTTGAGGCCCGACGAGCTGGCGGAATAATCCAGGAAAATGGCACGAGGCGATCAAGCGATGAGTTCCGAAACGACTTTGGCTTCGTACGGCGCTACACGGACGGGGCGGCCATCGCTTGTGTGCAGCTCGAGTTTCGGATTGATGCCGAGCAGAGTGTAGATCGTCGCCGCAAGATCCGAGGGCGTGACCGGATTGTCTTTCGGGTACTCGCCGAGCGCGTCGCTGCTGCCGATGATCTGGCCGCCGCGCACTCCACCACCCGCGAGCGCAACGCTGAACACATTTGGCCAGTGATCTCGTCCGCCGTTCGAGTTGATTTTCGGTGTGCGACCGAACTCGCCCATCACGACCACGAGTGTCTCGTCCAGCATCCCGCGATCGGCCAGGTCCTGAATCAGCGCGCTGAGTGCCCGATCGAGGGACGGAAGAAGGGCGTTCCTGTCAGTAGGATAACGTGCCTTCAGTTTGATCACATCCTGGTGGCTGTCCCAGCCGCTGCTGTTGACCGTTACAAACGGAACGCCACGCTCGACGAGCCGCCGAGCCAGCAAACAGCTCTGACCGATTGCGTTGTCGCCACGGCCGTATCGATCGCGAACCTCCGTGGCTTCGTCGGCCAGCTTGAAGGCTCCCTTGGCTTCGGGCGATGCGATCAGATTGTAGGCTCGCTCCAGGTCTGGATCAGTTACGGATGTCGACGACGCGTCCTTGGCGCGACTGAATTCGTCGAGCGCGCTCACAATTCTCCGTCGTCGATCCAAACGCGTCAAATCGAGGCCTTGGTAAAAGTCCAGATCGCGAACCTTGAAGTCACGCCGGTTGGGATTGCCTCCGACGGAGAACGGGCGCGTGGCACTGGGCAAGTATCCGCTGCCCGTCAAGCTTCCACCAAAGTTGGGAACTGCAATGTTGGGCGGTAGGACACCCGACTGAGAGCGAACGTGAGCGAGGGTTGCTCCAAAGGTCGGATACTCCAGCGCGGACGACGGTTTGTAACCGGTCATCAGGTAGTGCGTACCGAAGTTGTGTTCGCCGAGCGTCGAGGTCATCGAGCGAATGATCGCCATCTTGTCGAGCACGCCTGCGGTTCGCTCGAGGCATTCGCTGATCCGCACTCCCGTCAACTTTGTGGCGATGGTCTTTAGCGGACCGCGCACCTCGTCCGGTGCGTCCGGCTTGGGATCGAAAGTTTCGATGTGGCTAGGTCCACCGTCCAGCCAGATCAGGATGCAGGCTTTTGCTTTCGCAGTAAGGGGATTCTCAGCACCGACCGCTTGCTGCAAGCGAAAGAAATCGCCGAGCCCCAATCCCAGGGCCGTCAGTCCGCCAACGCGCAGCAAGTCACGTCGAGTAACACCGTCACATCTCGAGTTGGACATTCGCTTCATGACTCAGTGATTCCTTACAAATTCATTGCAGGTGAGCAAACCCCAAACGAAATCTTCAAGGAAGTCTCGTTGCTTATCCGCTGAAGTCATCGCTTCCAGCCGCTCTGTCCATAACCGCTGCTCTTCGTCGGTCGGATTTCGACTCAGTGCGACCAGATAAAACTCCCTGACAATCTCCATCGGTGATCTGCCAGCCGAGATCAGTCTGTCCAATCGACTGTCAGGTGCTCCGATTCGGCCATTGAGCAGCGCTCCGTTGAACAGATGCAGTTTCTGAGCAAGACCGCCAGTTGGCCCTGCCGAGCTTTCACACGACGCTTTTCGATCACACCGGCCGAGGATGTCGAGCGTGCCCGACTTCGTTCGTGGATCGAACAGAGATACAGCGCGCGTCCCTGCCGGCTCTTCACCGTATTTGTCCGCGACGCCGAGAACATCCGAGATCGCGTCGGCAAGAACCTCCGGCTCAAGCGGCTTCCGAGCGGCGTGCGAGCAAAAACGATCATCCGCTTTGTTCTGCGGAGTCGCGTTGGCACTGCGTGAATAGGTGGCACTACCCGCGATAAGCCGGAGCGTATGACGTAACTTGTATCCGTTCTCCGCAAAGTCACTGGCCAGCTTGTCAAGAAGCACCGGGTGCGTCGCTGGATTGGTAGCTCGAAAATCGTCGGCAGGCTCGACCAACCCGCGGCCCATCATCCTTTTCCACAACCTGTTGACAATCGCCCTTGCGAAGTAGGGATTGCCTGGCTTCGTTAGCCAGCTCGCCAGTTCTTTCCGTCCGTCCGCCACATCCGCAGATAAGAACTGCTCGCCGGGAATGCGTTGAGTCGCCTTCTCAAGAGTTCTCGGATGAATGACTTCACCATCTGGATTCGTCTTGACGATTCGTCCACCATCAATCCTGGCAAAGATCGCGGCCAGACCGTGGTAATCATCCTGCGTCCAACGATCCAGCGGATGATTATGGCAATTTGCACATCTCAGCCGACTGCCCATGAAGAGTTCACTCATGAACTCGGCCTGTTCTCGAGGACCGTCCACCGTGCGATAAAAGTTCGCTGGGCCATTCTCGTGTGAATCGCCCGACGCCATGATCACGGAGCGGGCCAACTGATCGTAACCGACGTCACCCTTGATCTGCTGCTGAAGCCACTGATGATACTTGAGTGCGCCCTGCTTATCCTCCCGCTGTGATCGAATCCGCAGTAGCTTCGCTAATTGCAGGGTCCAGTACTCGCTAAACTCCTCCGATCCCAGCAATTCGTCCACCAAGGCCCCGCGTTTCCTGGGGCTCGGGTCGCCAAGAAAGGCACGCACGGTACTCGCTGCCGGCAAGCGCCCGGTCAGGTCGAGCGTCACTCTTCTCACGAACGTGGCGTCATCGGCGACTGGAGACGTAGGTAACCCCAATGTCGTTAACGACTCGAGAATCTCTTCGTCGATAAAGTTGCGTCGTGGCTCGGCTGCCAGGTCGACTTTGGAATCGGTCAACGGAACGATGAGCTCGATCGGCACGACTCTATCCAGGTAGCGAGCGATCACGATATGCCGCCCTCGCCGGAGCACCTTGGATACGGCTGCTTTCGAATCGATCTCGACAGCCGACGGATCTTCCGCGGTGAATACCGTCCACCGCGTTACGTCTCGCGTCGTGCCATCCGAAAAATGGGCCGTGGCACGCAACTGGGCGGACGAGCCAAGATGTTCCGCGACGTGCTGCTCGGGTGCAACGTCTATGCGCTTCAAGCGGCGACGCGTTTCATGGCCCACCCCTTGCTTTATCCAGCTCAGAAGAAGCTGCGCGCCTTCTTCGTCCGATCGCAGACGGCGTCCACCACGGTGAGCGATTTGTCTCGTTGGCTTCAGAACGATCAGACTCTCCTCCGGTCGAGCCAGGTCGACTCGACGACCTTCGAGCTCAAAGACGATCGATTCGTAGTCGGCTCGTGGATCGCCACCGTAGAGCGAGAGCTTGAAGCCTCCTCGTCCGACCGCCGCTCCATGACAGGCTCCGGTGTTGCAACCAGCCTTGGTGAACACCGGAATCAGGTCATTCTCAAAGTCGACTCGGTCTATGGGCTTCGAGGCGCCCTCATCACCCAGGCTGTCTTTCGCGGGGCGGGCTTCCCCAACCTTAGCGGAGCGAGCTTCCCCGCCGAAGCCACTCGAGCCGAGCAAAGCCCATAGCGTCAACGTAATGACAGGTAACAAGATGGCCTTCATTCTTCGATCAGCCTCTTCTCGAGCGTCACAGGTTCTTCTCCGATCACGTTCGCGATGGCGCCGAGAACATGTGGATCGGTACAAAACGCTTCCACGCGGAGTGCGCTCACCTTTCGCGCTCACGTCGTCGTTCGCCACGCCGCGTTCGTTCACCTTCAGCTCGCTCTTCGTTCAGCCACGTCTCAAGCGTTTCCCGCTCTTCGCCAATCAGGGCGGCGACGGCGCCGAGGACATGGGGGTCGACGAAAAGCATGCCCTGTGGAAAGACAAAGCTGTGGGTTACCTCCCCATCTTTCGAAAAAATGATCGTCTGCGATACGTTACGATTCAAACCGTAGGCGCCAGGACCGTCACGGCCGTCTCGAGAGACTCCGACCAGAAGGTCTCCTGGAATATGACGTCCAATATCCTTGACGAATTTTGTGATCTTCGCCGGATCGTCGCCAAGAAAAACAACCGCTGTGTGCAGATCTTGATCTGACTTGTTCTCAACGCGAGAAAGCAAACGTGTGAGGCCAATGAGCCCCCGAATCCCGACTCCGGTTTCGTCCTGAAAGATCAGGATCTGCGGCTTGCCGCTCGCCATTGAGACGGCGTCAAACTCTTCGCCATCCAGTGCATCCCGGACACCGGTTGCTTTGAAGAACGGAAGTTTTTCGCCAGGCTGCGGCCCAGAGAATAGAACTTTTTCCTGAGTCTTATTGAACTCTGCCGGGTCTTTGACTTCGACACGACGACGGTTTTCGTATCTCTTTCTTTCCGTCGCCTGACCACGCTCGTCGGTGCGTTCGCGCCCTCGGGCGTCGCCGCGCCGCATTCGTTCGCCTTCGGTGGGATCTTCGTTGAGCCGTTTCTCGAGCGTCTCGCGTTTCTCGCCAATCGCCTCGGCGATCGCGCCGAGAATATGTGGATCGACGGTCAGCAGGGGCTGTTGGAAAGCAAAGTTGTGGATGACTTTCCCTTCCTTCGCCACGAGAACCGTCATCGCCGCATTACGATTCAGGCCGTAAACACCGGGGCCCTCACGGCCGTCGCGAGAGACAGCGAGCAGAATCTCCTCTGGAAGAGCCTTTGCAATGCCTTCTACCCGTTTTGATAACGCAGCCGCATCGTCGTCCAGAAAGACTACACTCGTGCGAAGCCCCACTTCGGACTTGTTCGCGATGCGAGCCATCAAGGCTGAAACGCCATAGAGCC
>JAZFPW010000039.1:0-4908 GCA_036444815.1 Gammaproteobacteria bacterium | reverse complement strand
TAGACATTTAGCTCGGGAGCGGGCTCGAAGTAACGGGGGGGGAAACCGAATGCGTTAATGCGAATTTCAGTGTTGTAGCTCTCGTCGAACAGATTGTTGATGCCGATAAACGGGGAGACGATGGTCGAGCCCACCGCACGCTCGAAACCCAGCCGCAGATTGGCGACCGTGTAGGAATCTACCTTGACGGCATTCGCGTTGTCGGCGAACTGCTCGCCTACATACATTACATCCAACGCGCCGAACCAACCTGATGGATGCGTGTAGCTGATCTCTCCGAACAGCAGATGCTCGACCGTACCCGGGATCGTATTGCCGGAGAAGTCATCGACGACGCTTGGGATCCCGCCCGCATCGACGGAGATCACCCGGAAATCGTCGAACTCGAATTCCCCGTAGGTGTAGGTCAGCGATGTCCGTATGCGATCGGTCGGGTTCGATACGATCGCGAGCTCCACGCCCGTACGGCTGGAACTGCCCGCGTTCTGAAAGAAGGTTCGGCCATTGATGTCGAAAGGCACTAGCTCGTCGTCTACCGCGATGTCGTAGACCGCGACCTCGTAGTAGTGGCGCTCGCCAATCGCGCCTCTCAAGCCCACCTCGTAGTTCGTAGCCGATTGGGGTCCCAGCGCCGGATTGAAGCCCCCGCCACCGCTCGGGTTCGCGAAGTCGGTTGTGCTGGGCGTCTCGAAGGCGGTCGACACCGTGCCGTACAGGCTGAGGTCATCGGAGAGACTGTAGAGGATGCCCAGCATCGGGCTCACGTCGTCCATGTTGCGCATCCCGGAGTCGTCCCCGTCGGAGAGAAAGTGATCCGTGACCGTGTACTCGATCTCGTCGTAACGAAGCCCGAACGTGAGCTGTAGCTGCTCGCTCAGGCTCAGCTCGTCCTGGAGAAATATGCCCTGTGCATTAAACGACTCATTCTGATCAAACAGCAAAGCCTCGAGCGTGCCCTGGTTGTTGACGAACCGTCTTCTGTCATCATCCTGATCATCAATATCGAAGCCGACGATAAATCGATTGGGCATGCCGCCCAGCGTGCCGGAATTCGTATAATTGACCCCTCCGCCCGCGAAAAACCGCTCGAAGTGTGCTGCGTCTGCATTGGGAAATTGCGACAATTTGTTCTGAAAGTCTCGCGAGACAATGTAGCTGCGCGCAGAGAGCTCCCCCGTATCGCCGATTGGCGTCGTGTAGACGAAGCCCACGCGTGTCTGGTCGAGGGCCTCTCCGCTGTCGTAGGCGACGTTGCGGGCGTAGGCCGAGCGCGGGTCCGAGGCCGCCTGAGCCGCGTCGATGCCGCCAGGATCGTTGGAGATGGGTTGATCCGTAATGTTGACGACAGCAAGAATGTTTCTGTCCCCGCCCAGGTCGAAATTGAAGCGGCCGCTGAGCTGAGTATTCTCGGCCTGGCTGTGGGCCCGGTAGCCATCGATCCGTGAGTCGGATAGGCTGACGAAGTAGTTCATTCGATCGGTCTGCCCGCCCGCTTTCACCTGTAGCTTCTGAAAATCGTAGTCGCCGACTGCGAGCCGCGCATTGGCGAACGGTATTTCCGGCCCGTCCTCCGAGGTGATGCTGATCACGCCGCCAGACGCGTTGCCATAGAGAGAAGAGCTCGGTCCGCGTATCACCTCGATCTGTCGAACGGCGCCGAGATCGATGCTGTCGACCTGGCCTGTGCCATCGGGCAGCGTCTCCGGGATGCCGTCCACCAGGATCTTGATACCCCGGATGCCGAAGGCTGATCGGGCGCCGAACCCGCGGATGGAGATCCTCAGGTCTCGGGAGAAGTTGTAGCGGTTCTGCATGAATAGGCCGGGGACTCTGGTCAGCGCCTCGTCGAGGCCGAGTTGTTGCCGGCCCAGCTGGATGTCGTCCTGGCGGACGACACTGACCGCCGCCGGCACGCGGTCTAACGGCCGGCTGAGACGGGTCGCTTCGATGATGATTTCCTCGAGCTCTCCCGAGTTGGCCTGCGCCGTTTGTTGGGCAGTAAGCGCGCCCGGCAACAGCAGTGCGCTGAGCCAACACACCAGGCATCTGATAGAGCGAACAGCCGTGCTTTTACTTAATCGCATACCGAACTCACAGTTTTGCTAACTCGTATCATGACCGATACGACTGCAGGGCCGCAACGCATGGGGCGCGGTCGCGGTCCGGAAGGCCTGTCGCCTAGCCACTCCTGGCGTCCTGGGGCCGGCGGTTATCTTGGCATTTATCCAGTCCAGCTTGGGACTTCTCCAGGTTTCTGCAGAGAGTCTTGGTACACCAATGCGCTAGTGTTTCGTTGTAGTCAGCGTGAATGAATTTATACAGGATTTAGACCGATGAACACGATTCGAGTATTAGCAGTCGCCACATTGATGTTGACCGGGTTCGCCGCGCAAGCGGGGGAAGCCGCTCCGGCCTGGCGAACCGATAACTTCGTCATGGAGGAGATCGTGGTCACGGCCGAGGCGCCGGACTATCGCTTCACCAGAGAGATTGACGTCACTGCAACGGTCCCGCAGATCAAGGGTACCGTTGCGGCGTTAGAGGCACCCGATGTCGAAGCGACGCCGGCCCCCGCGATGGAGGAAATCGTGGTCATCGCGATGGCACCGGAGAGCTACTACACGGAGGAGTTCGTGATGGAGGAGCTCGTGATCACGGTCGAGGCGCCGGACTATCGCTTCACCAGAGAGATCGTCGTCAGTGCGACGGCCCCTCAGATCGACGTGACAGTCGCGGCGCTAGAGGCGCCCGAAGTTGAGGCGACGCTGGTCCCCGTGACCGAGGAAATTGTCGCCGCCGCTCGAAGCGAGGACAAGCCGTCTCGGCTGGCGGCACGAATTCGGAATCTGCGGGACACGATGCACTTCTAGGTACGGCACGGATGCCCCCCAGGGGAAGTTCTCGAAGCATGGCTTCGGGAGCTTCCCCGTTTTTTTTAGAGATCGCGTTCGCGGTCTCCGTTTCCCTGTCGCCGGAATCTCAGGCCTCGCCTTCGAGTGCCCGCCGGATGACGTAGAGGATGCTGTCAGTGTGGGCACGAGTCTCGATGTTGCCTCTGCGCTTGCCGTTCATCATCTTCTCTATCGTCCGCAGGTTATACAGCGCCATCGACTGCGAAGGGTGGTCGTAACCGTCGCTGCCGGTGACGACATCGATCAGTCTGGAGACGTACTCCAGCTGCAGGTTCTGCCGGAACGTATTGACGTCGCCACGCAGGTCCTCAGCGAATATCGCGTCGGTGAGATCGGCCATGAAGTCGGCTAACGGATACTCGTTGCCGAACAGCCTCGAGTCGGTGATGCGGGTCATGACGGTTGGATGCAGCAGGTGCGCGAGTACGCCGCGTTGCAACGCCAATAGCCACTCGTGGACCTTCGGGTCCTCGGTCTCGTTCCAAAAATTCCAGAGTCGCCTCTGCTCCTGGAGGTGGCTGTAAAGCCCCGCGGAAGCCGAGAACGCATCCGGTGCGAACAGATGATCGGCCAGGCCGGCCATCACACGTTGCTGATCCGTGAGACTCACGGGGACGAACGGCGTCGCCGCACCGGGTTGGCCAGCCACGGACCGGTTGATGTAGACACCGCCGATGTAGCGCGACAGTACGGTAATCGAGCGAGAGAACTGAGCCAGCATCACGATATAGGCGTCCCGCAGCTGGTGGTAGGATTCGCCTTCTGTCGTCTGCTTCTCGCGGGCGACACCCAGTAGCTCTTCGATGAGGCCGAGCCGCTGTTCGGCGTAGCCGATCGGATCGCTGGTCATGTCATACCAGAGGATGCGAGGGTCCATCGCCCGTCCCGGTCGAGCCATGACGTGGTCGTCGGTGCCGAAGAGCAGCGCGGGCTCCGTCGAGCGAGCGGCGATGGTGGCGAGCCGCGGCGTTTCCAGATTCGGGTCATCCGAGCCGATCGAATAACTGTAGTTCACGACCCAGTCATCGTAGGGGCCGGGCTGAGTCGTGAAGAATTGCGTGTGCTCGCGGCCGGGCGGCGCGATGTGAATATCCGTGTAGTCCATCACAGATGCGTAGAGTCCCGCTTGGTCGACGGCATCCCGATCATAGGACTCGTCCAGCGTCAGCATATGAGAGGACGCGAAGTTGTGAGCGAAGCCCAGCGTATGACCAACTTCATGCAGGACGAGATCGATCAGGTACTCCTCCGTCACCTGCTTCTCGAGTGCCGGATTCATGTCCAGTGCGTTGATCGCGAAGCGACCGAACACCTGGCTCAGTTGCATCGCGAAGCCGAAGGAGCAGTAGCCGCGCTGCGACGAGAGTCTGGACGCGGGTAGCTCGGAGCCCGGAGACTCGAGACTGTCAAGAATCTGCTGGTAACGGACACGCCGGATCACGCCGGCGTACTCGAGCATGATGTCGGCACCGAGAATCTGCCCGGTTCGCGGGTTCGTGAACGACGGGCCGTAACCCGAAAACGGTGGGTTCGGCGACGAGGTCCAGCGCAGCACGTTGTAGCGGACGTCTCCCGCATCCCAATCCGCATCATCCGGTTGGACCTGGACGACCAGGGCGTTCCGGAAGCCGATTTTCTCGAACGACTGGTTCCAGGCGAGTACGCCTTCTCTGATTGCGTCGCGGAACTCGAGCGGAGTCGTGTTCTCTATCCACCAGGTGATCGGCTCCACGGGTTCCGACAGAACGGCCCCGGGATCTTTCTTGACGAGATGCCAGCGCTGGACGAGGTCCCGGTATGGGGTCGGGCTATCGTCCGTCAAGTCGGTGACCTGCTCGGCGAAGTACCCCATGCGGTGATCGGTTAGTCGCGGCCGATAGCCATTCTCCGGCATGGCGAGCAACGAATGTTGCACATAAATGCTCACGTAACGGCTGTCGGTTATGTCCGACGCGCCCGAGACTACGGGCGCGGGATTCTCGTAGACGTACTCGAC
>JAZFPW010000038.1:0-2201 GCA_036444815.1 Gammaproteobacteria bacterium | reverse complement strand
AGAAAACGGGCGTTCCGGTTGCGTACCGATGGCGCCTTTCATACCTACCTCATGGTCAGTGCGGCTCGACGATTTCGCAGCATCCTGGCAGACGCCGAGTTCGGAGAACTGAAGCTGCAGGTATTATCGAATTACACCGGAGACGTGCACGAGTCGGATGCAGAGGCGATACGCTCGCGGCTGTTTTTCCAACTCTTCAATCCGGTGCGGTGGCTCGGCTGCATGAACACGGCTCTTGATAGAGGCGTGGACACGATCGTCGAGTTCGGCGGAGGCATCGGCAAAGACGAGGGCCCAGAAAACAAACGCGCGAATCTCGAAAACATCGTGAAGAAGACATTGAAGATTCGCGAGCACGAAGCGACTTATCTACCGGCAATCAATGTCGCGGGGATTCATTACGCTGCGGAGCAGCTAGCCTGACTGTTGTCAGCCTAGTGGTCGTCGACCGTGGCCGGCAATAGTAACCACTCGATCGACCGGCGCACGAAGCGTGCTCGGAGATAGAACTACGGAGAGATCATGGGAGCGTTCAAGGAACCCCACGGTGGGGAATTAAAGAATCTGTATCTGCCGCCGCAGGCCGTCGAGGATGAGAAATCCCGCGCTCGGGACATCCCGTCGTGGGACCTGAGCATGCGCCAGCTTTGCGATCTGGAGCTACTGCTGAATGGCGCGTTCTCCCCATTGGAGGGCTTCATGGGGGCCGACGACTACAACGCGGTGCTCGCGAATATGCGCCTCGCCGACGGCGTGCTGTGGCCGATACCGATCACGCTCGACGTCACCGAGGCGTTCGCGGCATCGGTAGAGCCGGGCGCGCGTATCGCGTTGCGAGATCCGGAGGGAGTCCTGATCGCGACGCTGGACGTCGACAGCAAGTTTATCCCCGAGAAGAAGGCTGAGGCGCTCGCCGTATTCGGTTCGGCTGATGAGGCTCACCCCGCAGTTCATTACCTCAACAACCAGGCGAACGACGTATACCTGGGTGGGCGTCTGACCGGCGTCGAGCCTCCTCGCCATTACGATTTCAAGCACCTGCGGGATTCTCCGGCACAGGTCAGAGAGCGCTTCGAGAAGCTCGGTTGGCGTCGAGTCGTCGCGTTCCAGACCCGCAATCCGATGCACCGAGCGCATCAGGAGCTGACGTCTCGCGCCGCCAAAGAGACGGAGGCCAATCTATTGATTCATCCGGTCGTCGGGATGACGAAGCCCGGCGACGTGGATCACTTTACGCGTGTGCGTTGCTACGAGCACGTGCTGAGTCATTACCCGGACCAGACCACGACGCTGAGTCTGCTGCCGTTGGCCATGCGCATGGCGGGCCCGAGGGAGGCATTGTGGCACGCGTTGATTCGAAAGAATTACGGCTGCACTCACTTTATCGTCGGCCGCGATCATGCGGGACCTGGCGTAGACAGCAATGGTAAGCCGTTTTACGGCCCCTACGACGCGCAAGAGCTCATGGAGGCCTATGCCGAAGAACTCGATATCACGATGGTGCCGTTTAAGAACATGGTCTACGTGGAAGATCGCGCGGAATTCCAGCCTCAGGACGAGGTTGCGGAAGGTACCAACGTTCTACAGGTGTCCGGTACCGAGTTGCGCCGGCGCCTCCAGGAAGGCCTGGAGATTCCCGAATGGTTCTCGTTTCCCGATGTCATCGCCGAGTTGCGCAAGACGCATCCACCACGGCATCGGCAGGGCTTCACGGTTTTCTTTACTGGGCTCTCCGGGTCCGGAAAGTCGACGATCGCCAACGCTCTCATGGTCAAGTTGCTGGAGTTAGGCGGGCGGCAGATCACGTTGCTCGACGGTGATGTCGTCCGTAAGAACCTGTCGAGCGAGCTGGGATTCTCCAAAGAGCACCGCGATCTGAATATTCTGCGCATCGGCTACGTTGCCAGTGAAATTACGAAGAACGGCGGGATCGCTATCTGCGCGCCGATCGCGCCGTACGCGGCGACTCGGCGTTCGGTCCGAGAGCTGATCGAGCCGGTCGGTGGCTTCCTCGAAGTTCACGTTGCGACGCCGCTGGATGTCTGCGAAAGCCGTGATCGCAAAGGCCTGTACGCGAAGGCGCGTGCCGGGCTGATCAAGGGGTTCACCGGGATCGATGATCCCTATGAAGACCCGGCCGAGCCGGAGATGCGGATCGATACCACGACGCTCACGCCGGACCTGGCCGCCCATCGGATTCT
>JAZFPW010000037.1:0-4928 GCA_036444815.1 Gammaproteobacteria bacterium | reverse complement strand
GCGCGTTGATCTGGAAACGTGGCTCCGCGTCCGGTTGTGCTACGACTTCGTAAACCCCTGCCGGACAGTAGCGTTGTGCCGGCTCGGCGAACCTGGGCAGATTCACCGCGATCGGCAAATCCGGATCGTCAAGTTGCAGGTGGCAGGGCTGATTCTCGTCGTGGTTGGTATTGGAGAGATAGACCGACGAGGACAAATCGAAGGAAATCTTGCCATCGGGCGGCGGATAGGCGATCTCGGCCGCTTCCCCGGCCGCCCTCAGGCCGGCGTAATCGGCGCGACGATTACGCAGCGTATACGGCACCCGGCCAAAGAACAGCCTATGTTCGGCGAATGCCAGGCCGCCTCCCACGAACGTGCCGAACCTGGCCAGCCCCGGGCTGAAGTTCCGCGCCCGCCGAAGCTCAGCCATGACCCAGGAATCCTGGACTGCCGAGACATAGTGCTCGCTCGCTCTAGCGGTCCCCTGCTGGCTCGCCACGACCGCCTCCGCGGCAAGCATCCCGGTCTTCATGGCCGTGTGGATACCCTTGATCTTCAAGCCATTGAGAAAGCCGGCTTCGCAGCCGACTAACAGACCGCCCGGGACCCCCAGCGCGGGCAGCGATTGGAACCCGCCCTTGTTGACGGCTTTCGCACCGTAGGCGATACGCGAGCCGCCTTCCAGAAATCGGCGTATACGCGGATGTTGTTTCCAACGCTGAAATTCCGCGAACGGGTTCAAGTGCGGATTGGTGTAATTAAGCGCGATCACGAAGCCCAGGTACACCTGGTTGTCTTGGGCATGGTAGAGAAAGCCTCCGCCCTCGGTGTGATTGTCCAGTGGCCATCCGAGTGTATGTACGACGGTGCCCGGTTCGTGCTTCGCCGAGTCGATCGTCCAGATCTCCTTCAGCCCGATCCCGTAGTGCTGCGGGTCACTATCAGCGCGTAGCGAGAACCGCGTCTCCAGCTCTCTACCGAGGCTGCCGCGGCAACCCTCGGCGAAGATCACGTGCCTCGCGCGTAACTCTACGCCGCGCTGATACCCCGGCTTCTCGGACCCGTCGGCCGCGACGCCCAGGTCGCCCGTGGCCACACCCGTCACGCGGCCGTCGCCGTCGTAAAGAACTTCGGTTGCCGGAAATCCCGGGAATAGGTCGCAGCCCAAAGCCTCCGCTTGCTCGGCCAACCACTGGCAGAGAAGTCCCGCGCTGATGATGTAGTTGCCTTTGTTATGCATCGGTGCAGGAATAAGAAAGCCCGGTGCCCTGAAACCCGAGTTCCCAGTCAGGAGCCAGTGAAACGTATCGGAGCGAACCGGCACGTCCACCGGGGCTCCCAGGTTTCTCCAGTCCGGGAACAACTCATCCAGCGCCCGCGGCTCCATGACTGCCCCGGACAGGATGTGCGCCCCGACCTCCGAGCCCTTCTCGACCACGCAGACACTCTGCTCAACACCCTGCGCAACGGCCAGTTGGCCGAGCCGGCACGCGGCGGCGAGTCCCGCCGGGCCCGCGCCGACGATAACGACGTCGAACTCCATGACCTCTCTATCCATACGCACCCTCATACGGCGTCGGCAGGATTTCACGGACGCGGGAAACTGTAGTAGGAAGGGGCAGCATTGTAACATCGAAGCTTAATCTGACTTGCGATCGCGTGGAGGCGCCCGAATGACCGAGTCGATATGGCAACCCTCGCGGCGGCGGATCGTAGCAAGCAATATGCAGCGGTTTCTGACGCGTCACCGCCGGAAGCTGAGCAGCGAAGACTACCCCGGGCTTTATCAGTGGAGTATCGATGAGCCCGAAGCATTCTGGGCAGCGGCCTGGGAATTCTTCGGCATTCGCTCCATGTCAGGCTACACCAGTGTGCTGGACGATCGTCAGCGCATGCCGGGCGCCGTGTGGTTCGAGGGAGCCACGTTGAACTACGCGGATAATCTACTGCGACCGGAATATGACGGCGTCGCCATCGTGGCTTACAGTGAAACGGGCCGTCGCGTCGAGATGACCTGGAAAGAGCTGCGGCACCAGGTCGCGAGCGTCGCGCAGTTCTTAAGAGCTGCGGGCGTCGGCACCGAAGACCGGGTCGCGGCGTTGCTCCCCAACTGCCCGGAGGCGATCGTTGCGATGCTTGCGACGGCCAGCCTCGGCGCGATCTGGACGTCGTGCTCACCAGATTTCGGTGTCGATGGCGTACTCGATCGCTTCGGACAGATCGAACCGAAAGTACTGTTCGCAGCGGACGGCTATTTCTATAACGGCAAGAGCATCGACTCTCAGCCTACGGTTCGAGCCGTCGTCGATAAACTGAACCGGCTACAAGCGCTGATCGTAGTCTCCTATCGAAGCGATCAGCCTGATCTGAGCGTAATCCCGGACGCATTGTTATTTAGTGACATCGCCGAAGACGATGCGGAACTGATCTTCGAACCCGTGCCGTTCTCGCATCCACTCTACATCCTGTACTCGTCAGGCACGACCGGTACTCCGAAATGTATCGTTCATGGCGTCGGTGGCTCACTGATCCAGCACCAGAAGGAGCATGTGTTACATACCGACGTCAGCGCCGGAGACGTCCTGTTCTACTTCACGACCTGCGGCTGGATGATGTGGAATTGGCTGGTATCGGGGTTGGCTAGCGGCGCCACGCTCGTGCTCTTCGACGGCTCACCGATTTATCCGGATCCGGGTGTGCTCTGGCGGATTGTCGAGCAAGAGAGGATCAAGGTATTCGGCACGAGCGCCAAGTACCTGAGCGCGCTGGAGAAGGCGGGCCACAAGCCGAACGAGCACGGGAATCTGGAAAGCCTGCAGAGCGTGCTGTCTACGGGCTCACCGTTGGCCCCGGCGAGCTACGACTTCGTCTACCGGCATATTAAAGCCGACGTACAACTATCGTCTATCGCCGGCGGAACAGACATCGTCTCGTGCTTCGGCGCGGGCAATCCGATCCTCCCGGTCTACCGCGGCGAACTTCAGTGTCGTGCTCTGGGACTCAAGGTGGAGATCTTCGACGACGACGGTAACGCGATAAGGCAACAGAAGGGCGAGCTAGTCTGCACGGCGGCTTTTCCGTCGATGCCGATCGGTTTTTGGAACGATCCCGACAATAGCAAGTACCAGGCAGCGTACTTCGAGCGGTATCCGAACGTGTGGTGCCAGGGTGATTACGCCGAGCTGACCGAGCACGACGGCATCATCATATACGGTCGTTCAGACGCCGTACTCAATCCGGGCGGCGTGCGTATCGGCACTGCGGAAATTTACCGAGTCGTCGAGCAATTCGAAGAAGTCGCCGAGAGCGTCGTCGTAGCTCAAGACTGGCAGAACGATGTGAGAATCGTGCTGTTCGTCCGTGCGCAGTCAGGCTATTGCCTCGATGACGACCTGGCTCGGCGGCTTCGTGACGCAATACGGTCCAAGGCAAGCCCGAGGCACGTCCCGGCCAAGATCCTTGAGGTGCCGGACATTCCCCGGACCATCAACGGCAAAATTGTGGAAATCGCGGTGCGCGATGCGCTGCACGGCCGCCACGTAAGAAACACTGACGTGTTGGCCAACCCGCAAGCACTGGACTACTTCAGAGATCGCGTCGAGCTGTCCGAGTGACCACGCCGATGGCGACTTAGGACCACGACTAATGTACGCGTTTGAGAGACACTTCACGCGCGGCGGATAGCTGAATGAAGGAAACTAGTACCTTGTGAATACTAGCGATCTCCTCGACGCGATCGTCCGCCGCTCTCGAGGTCAGACAACAGGCCGACGATTGCCAGGCAACCGGACCGCTCTCCTCAGGGCCTACTTCGCCGGCGTACCTGAGGAAGATTTGCGTCATCGCGATCCGAAAGCGTTGGCTGTGGCAGCCCTGGGCCATGTCGCGTCGGCTCTAAGCCGCCGTAGCGGCGTTGCCATCGTTCGCGTCTTCAACCCCGCGGTCGATCGGGACGGCTGGCTGTCTGACGCATCGATCGTTCAACTCGTCACCGACGATATGCCGTTTCTCGTCGACTCGGTCACAATGACATTGAATCGTCTTGGTCACCGCGTCCAGCTTCTGATTCATCCCATACTCGGCGTAAAACGCTCAGCCTCGGGCCAGCTGCAGGAACTAGTGCCGCTCCGCGGAGATGGGGCGCATAACGCAGAGTCGTTCATACACATCGAGATCTCTAAAATCGCGGATGCGGATGTCCTGACGAGGTTGCAAACGGCGTTGGAAGACGCTCTCGGCGATGTCCGGGCGGCCGTCGAAGATTGGCGGGCGATGTTGGCCGAGCTTCGTAATGCGAACGCCGAGTTACGACAGACGGCGCCAACGCGATCAGACGTTCTAAACGAATCTTGCGACTTCCTGGATTGGCTCGCCGACGATCACTTTACGCTCCTCGGGTATCGCGAATATGAGCTGAGTCGCGGCAAGACAGTGGATCGCTTGAGGCCCGTACCAGGAACAGGGCTCGGAATCAGCCGCGATGATCCGAGCGTGACCACTCCGGCCGTCACGTTGAATCCGCAAGCGCGCAGGGTCGCAAAGACCAAGACTCCGCTGGTCATAACGAAAGCCGACTCGAATTCGACCATTCACCGCAGCGGGCATCTCGACCAGATCGGGGTCAAGGTCTTCGGCGCTGACGGCAAGCCCCGAGCCGTGAGGCGCTTCGTCGGTCTGTTTACGTCGGCGGCCTACACCGAGCGCCCCGGCGACGTTCCCCTGGTTCGACTCAAAATCGACAGGGTCATGGCGAAATCGGGCCTGGACCCGACCAGCCATAGTGGCAAGGCCTTGCAACACATATTGAATACATTCCCTCGCGACGATCTCTTCCAGGGGTCCACGAATGATCTCGCCAAAATGAGCGCCGGAATCCTGAGTCTCCAGGAGCGTCATCAGGTCAAGCTCTTTTGTCGTCGCGATGCGTTCAATCGCTTCTACTCCTG
>JAZFPW010000036.1:0-3999 GCA_036444815.1 Gammaproteobacteria bacterium | reverse complement strand
ATATCCCGCTCGACGGCGATGACGTTTGTTTCGAGGCCGCCTTGTGTCGTGGCGACGACTAACGTCGACACGGAACATAGGCAGCTGAAGACACTACAGAGGTAGATTTGATGCGATATAAAAATTTGACGCTAATCGTCGCGATCGGCGCATGTTGCGGCATGATCCAACTCGCTCACGCCCAGGGATTCGGTAGAGGCGAGGGGTTACCGAGGCACGATATTACCAATGTGACCGGCGACCTTTATCGATTCAGGCAGGTCCGGCACTTCGGGATGTTCCTGGTGACACCGGATGGGATCATCGTGGTCGATCCGACGAATTCAGAAGTTGCCGCGTGGCTCAAGGAGCAGTTAGACGACCGATTCGGCCTGCCTGTGAAGTATGTGATCTATAGCCACAGTCACAACGATCACGCAAGCGGCGGTGAAGTCTTCGCAGATACGGCCACGATCATCGGCCACGAGAACATGCGTCACAACTTGCGGCCCCCGGCGGCCGATGCGCTCTTGCTGTCACGCGAACGGCTCTGGGATACGGACGGCGATGGACGCATTCAAGCGACGGAAGCCGAGGGAACTGTCCTAGCGAACGCTCTCGCGACGTGGGACACAAATCGAGACGGCGCGCTGAGCCGCGCCGAGATCTGGGCGCGGCGGTTTGGTGGCGAGCAAGTTCCCCCGGACATCTACTACTCGGATCGTGCAGTTGTCACGCTGGGCGGCAAGACTGTGGAGCTCCACTACACCGGACGCAACCACACCGACGACATGACTGTCGTGTTGTTCCCCGCAGAGCGCACAATCTACACCGTCGATTTCCTGACGCCGAAACGCCCACCGCGCACCATGTTGGCTGACGGCTTTCTGCCTGAATGGATCGAGTCGTTGCGCACGGTCGAGCAGCTGGACTTCGACATTATCTCCCCGGGTCATGAGTTACCGGGGACGAAGGCGGACGTGATCGAGCAACGGCAATATCTGGAAGAACTCGTGGCTGCCGTAGCCGAAGGTATCGCGGCAGGTAAGACGAAAGAACAACTCGTCGAAACGGTTCTGATGGAGGATTACGATCATCTAATCGAGTATGAGTTTTCCCGCGCGGGTAACGTCGCTGGCGCCTACGAGATCTTACTATCTAGTCAATAGAAATCGTTGTGAAGGATTATGCCGTGAGGGTCGCGACGTGATTCGACCCGGTAAGCGTTAGACGGCGATCGAGACGCGCTTACTCCGGTCGTGACGGCGGCGCTCCTACTGTCGTGTCCGGGGCCCATTCCACACGGCTGCCGTCCGCATGGACTTGGACCATCCTCCACGTGACTGTCGTCTCCTGCGTCGGGTTGCGCGCAGTAAAACGAAACCGCACGGACTCTCCGCGTGGAACAGACCCGCCGCTCCATACTGCGCCGACAATCTTGCCGTCCGTGTTCTTCTTCGTTTCGATGGTCCAACCATCTGCCGGTTCGAAGGCCACGACGACCACTTCGGCCGGAAATTCCGCTTCGACTCTAACCGTGGCGCCTGGTCTTTCGGTAGGTACGCGAACCGAATACGTCAACTCCGCACCCGGGTCCGAATAGCGCGGGGCGACGGTGACATGGCCGAACGCTGTCCGGACGGTGAACAGACAAGCGAACGCGGTCGATATCATCACAAACCGAGCGGTATTTTTCTTCATGAACAGTCCTTACGCGGTGAGATCGCAGTGTTAGTCAGGCTGGTACCCGATCGATTCTACATCAACCGAATAGTCCCTGAGTCGAAACCAGGCGCTTAAGCAAACATGCCACGCCTATGGCGCCAGGGTACGGAGCCGCGAGAGCCGACGTTCACCCGGCGATAGTCGAAATCTCTCCCGCCAGAGAGTAGAATTTTCCTATAACGACAATACCGTCCCTCAGGAGGAATTTATGAGACGCTTCTTGCCGAGAGCGGCGATCTTGATCGGCGTCTTCGCCGTCCTCTCTACGCCGCTGTCTGCGCAGTGGCCGCCTTACCCGACGCCGGCGGTGCCCAGAACGTCTGACGGCGAGCCGGATCTCGAAGGGCCGCTGCCGAGGACGGCCGACGGCAAGCCGGATCTTTCCGGAATATGGGACCGTGTTCGTAGTGGTCGCGTTGGTGAGCAGGGACGGCCCGTCGGAGAGCCCAGGACACCGGCGCCCGGCGCGCCGCCATTCGCAACCTTCTGGGAGATCGGGTTCGGCTTCGAAGACGGTCTACCGTATCGGCCTTGGGCCAGGGCACTGAAGGAACAGCGCATGGCGGACGAATCGAAAGATAATCCGGACGCCTACTGTCTGCCGATGGGCCACATGCAATTTCATTCTCACGTTCAGCCCAGGAAGATCATCCAGACCCCCGAGGTGATCGTCATACTCTATGAGGGCAACGCGGGCGTCCGGCAGATCTTCACGGACGGACGGCCTTCGCCTGACAACGATCCATTACCGTGGTGGTATGGCTACTCGGTCGGGACGTGGGAGGGCGACACGTTGGTGGTCGAGACGACTCATCTCCGCGATGACGGATGGCTCGACTACAACGGAACTCCGCTAACCGATGAGGGTAAGATCACCGAACGTTTCCGAAGAGTGAACTACGGGACAATGGAGATCGATGTCACAATCGACGACCCTAAAGCGTACACGGAGCCGTTCACCGTGAGAGTGGAACATCGTATCATGCCCTATACGAGCCTGATCGAGTTCGTCTGTGAGAATGAGAAATCTACGCGTTACTTCGATCCGTAAGCGATTCGTACGATCATCGCTACCGCTTCGATCGCGTGAGGGGAAGGTTCTATGAAAGTCAGGTCTTTGCTGTCTGGCGCAATCTTCGGGTTGATGCTGGGTTCGGCTCCACTGTTCGCCCACCATTCGTTTCGGGCGGAGTTCGACTCCGAGCAGCCGATCGAGATCACCGGCACGGTAACGAAAATCGAATGGACGAACCCGCACGCGCGCTTCTACGTCGACGTGGAAGGCGACACCGGCGAGGTGGTCAACTGGGACTTCGAACTCGCCAGCCCGAATTCGCTGTTCAGGCGCGGCTGGAAGAGAGACTCACTGAAGCCCGGGGACGTGGTCACCGTCAGCGCGTTTCGCGCTAGAAACAGCCCGTATGTAGCGAACACACGCACCGTCACGCTCAGCGACGGCCAGCGAGTGTTCTCTACGTTGAGCTCGCCGCCAGAGTAGCGGGCGCGCATTTCTGCTTTGGCCGAGCGGACATTCAAGAGAGCAGAGTTTTAAGGTCAGGAGAATAAAATGAAAAGATTCAACGTGAGCTTCGGTTTACTCGCATTCATTATCGGCTTTGGGGCCTCACAGTCGGCCGGAGCTCAGGGTATGGGAATGGGTGCCGGCGCCGATACGATCGTGCAGCTCTCGGAGAGCGTATTTCGACGCGGCGCCACTTCGAATATTTTTATTGTGACAGATGAAGGCATCATCGTTGTCGACGGTACGTGCAGTGGCGGCGGTCAGGAGTGGCTGAAGGAAGAGCTGGATCGACGCTACGACGTGCCTGTCAAGTATGTCATCTTGAGCCATGACCATGAGATGCACATCTGCGGCCTTCAAGCGTTCGACGACACCGCCGTCACGATCGCGCATGTCAACGCGCTAGCTCACATCACCGGAGAAGGTCGGAATACGTCCATGCCCGATGTCGTCTTCGACGATTACATGGAGATTCACTTAGGCGGCAAGCGGGTCGTGTTGTACTACTTCGGGCCGACCCATAGCGATAACTTGATTCAGGTCCACTTCCCCGAGGAGGGCATTCTGGTCGCGACGGATTTGGTACGTTCAGGCAAGGCAATCGGCTTGCCCGATTATCGTGACTCCGACGTCAACAACCTAATCAACGCGCTCGACGAGTTATCGCGGTTGGATAATGTCGATATTGTCGTGCCAGGTCACGCGGGTCTTGCCAATCAGCAGTCCTTTGTGTATTTCCGTGAGTGGCTCGTAACCCTCAAAAGCCGCGTGCT
>JAZFPW010000035.1:0-2641 GCA_036444815.1 Gammaproteobacteria bacterium | reverse complement strand
GACAGTCCGGACGCTACTGTTACAATCCGCCGCAGGAGGTGGCGATATTGAAGTCTAAAGAGAACCTGATCTGGGTCGATCTGGAGATGACTGGTTTGGATCCGGACAAGGACCTGATCATCGAGATTGCCACCGTCGTGACCGATAAGCATCTCGTCGTGCTGGCCGAAGGGCCCGCGCTCGCAGTACATCAGAGCACTGAGACTCTGGACGGCATGGACGAGTGGAACACGCGTCAGCACAACGAGTCCGGTCTCGTGGAGCGCGTCAAGGCGAGTACGACGACGGAGTCTGACGCGGAGCAGCAGACACTAACCTTCTTACGCAACTATCTGGACCCGATCGTCTCGCCGATGTGCGGCAATAGCATCTGCCAGGACAGACGCTTCCTGGTGCGCTATATGCCCGAGCTTGCTGCCTTCTTTCACTATCGGAACCTCGATGTTTCCTCGTTGAAGATCTTAGCTCATTTGTGGGCGCCGAGTGTCGCGGCCGCGTTCGACAAAGCATCGACTCATCTTGCGTTGGCCGATATTAACGACTCGATCCGCGAGCTGCGGTTCTACCGTGAGAATTTCCTGAAGCTCTAGCCCGCATCTCCCAGTAGGCGGTCTCTGGGCTAGCGAATTCAGGGTGTGAGCGAGCTGGTTTTAACGTCCAGTCAGATGCGTTAGGCTGCCCGAATCGGACGGAATCGAGGGAACCGATGATAGCTTGGCTTCTGGGTATCGCTCTCGCTCTAGCCACCGCGATGGCGACTGGTCAGACACTCTACGTTTCGGATCAACTCGTGATCACGGTACGGACCGGCTCAAGTACCGACAACGCGATTCTAGCCAACCTGGCTAGCGGCGATGCCGTTCAGGTGCTCCAGGCCGACCCTGAGAGCGGCTATTCGCGGGTTCGAACTGAGAGCGGTACCGAAGGCTGGGTCGTGACCCGCTATCTCGTCGAAATACCCATTGCCCAGGACCGGCTGGTGATCGCCGAGCGCGATCTCGCCGAGGCACAGGTCAGAATCGCGACGCTGGAGAGGTCTGTCACGACATCGACAGAGGAGTTGGACGTTACGAGCCGGCGACTGGAAGAGGCCGAGACGGCGAATGCTGCGTTGACGATAGACCTCGCGGATATTCGTGATGCTTCTGAGAATGTGCTCAACATTCGTGACCAGAACGAGAGCGTGCGGCGGCGCTTGAACGAGCGTAACGCAGAAGTCGACCTGCTAACGATCGAAAACGACCAGCTCCGGAGCGGCTCGACTCGCGATTGGTTCTTTGCCGGTGCCGGCGTTTTACTCGCCGGCATCCTGGTCGGCCTTGTCGCGCCTCGACTGCGACGCCGCCGTCGTTCCAGCTGGTAGGCGCGCTCCCGTTACGCCGTCGGACGGGCCACGTGGCCGCGAACCGCTACTGTTAGTGCGAGTGTTTGCCGAGATAGAGCCAGGTATCCAGCACAGAGTCGGGGTTCAAGGATATACTCTCGATGCCCTGATCCAGTAGCCAGAGTGCCAGGTCGGGGTGATCCGATGGCCCTTGACCACAGATCCCGACATACTTGCCCTGGGCACGGCACGCCGAGATCGCGAGTTCCAGCATCTTCTTGACCGCGGCGTCGCGCTCATCGAACAATGCTGCGATTCTGCCCGAGTCGCGATCGAGTCCCAACGTCAGCTGAGTCATGTCATTCGAACCGATCGACATGCCGTCGAAGTATTCGAGGAACTCCGCGGCCAGCAATGCGTTACTCGGCAGCTCACACATCATGATGATTTTCAGTCCGTCCTTGCCACGCTCGAGACCGTTCTCTGCCAACAGGGCGACGACTTGCTTCGCCTCATCGATGGTTCGGATAAACGGCACCATGACCTGAACATTGGTGAGTCCCATCTTATTGCGAACATATTTCAACGCGCGGCATTCCAGCTCGAAGCACGGTTTGAAGTCGTCATCGACATAGCGTGATGCGCCTCTGAATCCCAACATCGGGTTTTCTTCGACGGGCTCGTAGCGCTCGCCACCGATCAGGTTTGCGTACTCGTTAGATTTAAAGTCGGATAGGCGCACGATCACTGGGTTCGGAGCAAAAGCGGCGCTGATGGTAGCGATACCCTCGATGAGTTTATTGACGTAGAACGTGATGGGGTCGGGGTAGCCGGCCATCTGCTCTGCGATCAGGTCCTGGATCTCCGGGTCTTGTTGGTCGAGCTCGAGTAGCGCCCGTGGATGCACGCCAATCATGCGGTTGATGATGAACTCGAGTCGCGCGAGGCCTACGCCGTGATTGGGGATGGCGGCGAACGTGAATGCCCGATCGGGATTCGCGACGTTCATCGTCAGCTTCACCGGAATATCCGGCAGCTTTTCTATCTGTATCTCCGTCTCCTCGTAGCGAAGCGCCCCCTTGTAGACGTAGCCCTCGTCACCTTCCGCGCATGAGACTGTGATCTCGGCTCCGTTCTGCACCTCGTCGGTCGCATCCCCACAGCCGACGACAGCCGGTATACCGAGCTCGCGCGCGATGATGGCCGCATGGCAGGTTCGCCCGCCTCGATTCGTGACGATTGCGGAGGCGCGTTTCATTACGGGCTCCCAATCCGGGTCCGTCATATCCGCGACGAGTACATCGCCCGTGTGAATCA
>JAZFPW010000034.1:0-4270 GCA_036444815.1 Gammaproteobacteria bacterium | reverse complement strand
CCGACCAACGCGCCGCCTTCATGGGCGAGCGCCGCAACCAAGCGTACTTTGCCGTTCGCGAATTCGAGTACCTGAAGCGCGCCGGGGAACCGGATGAGTTCGCCGATATGAGTGGTTACCAGCTCCTCCGGGCTGATTCTCACATCCACCGCCACGGCCTCCGGGCCGTACAACTCGTCTCGGCCCATGTACGCGGCCGAGCGAATTCTGGCGATCTTCGTGGGGGTCTTGAACAAGTGGCTCGCAACCTCGCAGGCCACCATATTGATTTCGTCACTGTGGGTCAGCGCGATTACCATGTCGGCGTCGCCGGCCCCGGCCCGTTCGAGAACGTCCGGATGCGCCGCGTGACCGACAACGGTTCTGACATCCAGCCGGGCCTGTAGCTCGCGCAAGACCTCGGGATCGCGATCCACGATGGTCACTTCGTTGGCCTCTTCCCGAGCCAAGCTGTAGGCAGCCGTTGTGCCTACCTGCCCCGCGCCCAGAATAAGAATCTTCATATATGGGATGTCGCGCGAAATCCGCGCGTAGTCTACATCAGTTCCAGCTTCGCATATGCAAGAACAAGCCACTTTGTGCCCGCGTCGTCAAAATTAACTTGGACGCGTGCATGGGAGCCGCTGCCTTCGGAGTTCAGGACGACGCCGTCGCCGAATCTGCCGTGCCGCACTCTCTGGCCCAGACGCACGGGCGAAGCTTCTTGCTCCAACGATCGTCCGGGACGATAGATCGGTCGGGATACGGACAGAGCCGGGCGCACCTCTTCCAATAACTCCGATGGGATCTCGCGGATGAAGCGCGACGGCGTACAGTAACGAGCAATCCCGTACAACCGCCTCTGCTCCGCGTAGGTAAGAAATATCTGTTGCTGCGCCCGCGTCAGGCCGACATAGCAGAGGCGGCGCTCCTCTTCGAGCCCGTCGGTATCGGCCAGGGAGCGTTCGTGGGGAAACAACCCGTCTTCCAATCCACACAGGAATACGAATGGGAATTCCAGTCCTTTCGCCGAGTGCAGCGTCATGAGCTGGACGCTGTCCTCGTAGGCTTCCGCCTGTGCGTCACCCGACTCCAGCACGGCGTAAGACAGGAACTCGGACAACGGCGGTAACTCCGAGTCTTTGTCCCTGATCACGCCCTGCGCCGCGCTGACGAGCTCTTCGAGATTCTCGACCTTCGTCTCGCCGCCCATCTGGCCGTCGCGTCCATGGTGTGCGATCAGTCCGCTGGCCTGCGTTACCTCCCTGACTTGCTCGTGCAGCGAGAGTTTCCGGGTTTGTTCATCCAGTCGACCCACGAGATCCAGAAAAGCCCCGAGCGCCTTAGCGGATCGTTTCGGTAGCGCATCCGCGGCGATCACGGCGCCGGCGGCACGCCACAGACTCACTCCGGCCTGACTCGCATGGTCGCGCACGGCGTCCATGGTCCGGGCGCCGACGCCGCGCGTCGGCGTGTTGACGACTCGATCGAATGATGGATCGTCATCGCGATTCGCAATCAAGCGTAGATACGCTAGCGCATCCTTGATCTCGGCTCGCTCGAAGAAGCGTAGACCCCCATAGACACGATAGGGGATACTCGCCGCGAGCAGGGTTTGTTCGAACACGCGCGACTGCGCGTTGGAACGATACAGCACGGCCACGTCGCTGCGAGAGTGTCCCTGTGCTACATAGTCGCTGATGCGCTTCACGACGAAATCCGCTTCGTCCAGCTCATCGAGCGCGGCATAGAGACGGATCGGCTCGCCGGTGCCGCCGTCGGTCCAGAGGTGTTTGCCGAGACGCGAACCGTTGTTAGCGATGATCGCGTTGGCCGCGTCGAGGATCGTGCGAGTCGAACGATAGTTCTGCTCCAGACGAACCACTTGCGTGTCCGGGAAGTCCCGCTGGAAGCGCTGTAGATTCTCAACTCGCGCGCCGCGCCAGCGATAGATGGATTGATCGTCATCGCCGACGACGAACGGTGTGCTCGTTTTTCCCGCGAGCAACTTCAACCAACTATATTGAATCGCATTCGTGTCTTGGAATTCATCCACGAGCAGGTGTCGAAAACGCTCCTGGTATTGGGCCAGCAACTGGTCGTCCTGTCTTAAGAGCTCCAACGTCCGCAGCAACAACTCGGCAAAATCGACGACCGAAGAGTCGGTACAGGCTTTCTCGTAGCGGGTGTACAGATCGATCATCTGCCGGCGGCGCGTCTTGCCTTCGTCGTCGACGCGGTCCGGACGCAGGCCTTCATCCTTCTGCGCGTTAATAAACCACTGAATCTCTTTGGGATCCCACTCGTTCTCGTCGAGCTGCAGATTCTTCAGCATCCGCCTGATCAATCTGAGCTGGTCCGCGGAGTCCATGATTTGAAACGCCTCCGCGAGCTCCGCTTCGCGCCAATGGATGCGCAAGAAGCGATGCGTCAGGCCGTGGAAGGTGCCGATCCAGAAGTGCCGAGTTGGGAACCCCAACAGGGCCTCGATACGTTGCCGCATCTCGGCCGCGGCCTTGTTCGTAAACGTCACGGCGAGGAGATGCTGGGGTGCGACGCCCTCGACGCGTATCAGCCACGCGATGCGATGCACGAGCACGCGCGTCTTGCCGCTTCCGGCGCCCGCGAGGACAAGCGTCGGCCGATCCGGCGACGTAACCGCCTCCCGCTGTGCGTCGTTCAAGGGGTCGATGATTTCGGTGACGTCCATGGTCAGAACGCTGGGTCGTGCGGCCTGGGACTCGACGCGTCTGCTCGGATCAGAAGGCGGGAATGTAGTGGTCGACCAATAAGAAACTGAACAGCGCGATT
Source organism: Gammaproteobacteria bacterium (assembly GCA_036444815.1). GTDB lineage: Bacteria > Pseudomonadota > Gammaproteobacteria > Steroidobacterales > Rariloculaceae > SMWC01. Next base: position 1,480 of record JAZFPW010000034.1, on the reverse strand, counting down.
AGATAGGTGATCGAATAAGCGAATGTCTTCATCGCTACTTGACCGTTCTCTACGAACTTCAGTCGCAGCGCATAGTACAAAAATCCACCACCTAACAGTACCGCACCCAACAGATACAACACGCCCGCCATGCCCGTCAGGTAGGGCAGCAGAGATACGATGATCAGCAGAATCGTGTACCAAACGATGAACGATTTGGTCATCTCGATCCCGTGAGTCACGGGCAGCATCGGCACGCCGGCTTCTTCGTAATCGTCCTTCCTGGCGATCGCCAGCGCCCAGAAATGTGGCGGCGTCCAGGTAAAAACGATCAAGAACAGCAGTAGCGCGAAACCGCTGACCTCATTCGTCACAGCGGCCCAACCGAGCAGCGGCGGGGCCGCTCCCGCCGCGCCACCGATTACGATGTTCTGCGGCGTCGCCCTCTTCAGGAACACGGTATAGACCACCGCATAGCCGATCAATGCGATAAACGTCAACACCGCAGTCAGCGGGTTGATCAGTACCGCCAGCGTCGTCATCCCGGTGACGCCGAGTACCGCCGCGAAGACAAACGCCTCCCGCTCGCTCACTCGCCCGGTCGGCAACGGCCGCTCGCGCGTGCGCGTCATCTTCGCGTCGATGCGTTGATCGAGCACATGATTGACGACGGCGCCGGAAGCCGCAGCTAAGCCTATTCCCAAGCTGCCGAATATCAGCACATCCCAGGGGACCAATCCCGGCGTCGCCAGGAACATGCCGACAACCGCCGTAAATACCAGGAGCTGTACGACCCGGGGCTTGGTCAGGACATAGTAGTCTCGCCAGACGGCGAGCAACGGACGCCTAGGACTGGTTAATTCGTTGGTTAGCATTGAGGACCGTCAAAAGTAGTAGCGCAGCGACACCATTGTGTCCGACTGCCACCGCCAATGGAACACCAAAGAGGACGATACTCGCACCGAGCAAGAGTTGCACCGCCAACGCCACGAGGATCGCGATGCCGTCGGGCCGAGTGACCGCCTGCCGCGACAGCTTCCAACCGAGAAGGCCGATGACGGCCGCCGCGACGATCGCGCCCAGCCGGTGGGTGAAATGGATCGCGACCCGGGCAGGATTGTCCAAGATCCCGCCCTCGTAATCGACTCCGAGCCCCCTCCACAGCACGAAGCCCTCGCGAAAATCCATGACGGGCGGCCACCAGCGTGTCTGACACGTGGGGAAGTCCGGGCAGGCCAACGCGGCGTAGTTCGCGCTGGTCCAGCCTCCGAGGGAGATCTGCAGCACGAGCACGGCAATCGCGGCGAGTGCCAGCGCGCCCGAGGCGGCCGGCATGCTGACCCGCCGCACCCGCCGCCGCACCAGCCAGAACAACAGTCCCAGCGTCGTCAGCCCACCCAGCAAGTGCGCCATGACGATGACGGGCTTCAATAACAGCGTCACGGTCCACATACCCAACAGGCCCTGGAAGATCACGACACCGAGTAGTACGAACGGCATG